>JAYVJN010000116.1:0-21347 GCA_043769325.1 Acidobacteriota bacterium | reverse complement strand
CGAATCTTCGACGGCGCGGCGTTCGACCTGCGTAATTTCCGAAGGGATGCCGATAACGACGCGGGGCGAAACCCACGTCTTGCCGTTGTGGGCTTTGCGGATAAAGTGTTGGAGCATCTTCTCCGTCACTTCAAAATTGGCGATAACGCCGTCCTTCATGGGACGGATGGCAACGATGTTGCCGGGCGTGCGGCCTAACATTTCTTTGGCCTCGCGCCCGACGGCTTCGACTTGGTTGGTTACTTTGTTGATGGCGACGATGGACGGTTCGGAGACAACAATCCCCCGGCCTTTGGCGTAAACGAGCGTGTTGGCGGTGCCCAAATCAATCGCCAAATCGCTGGAAAAAAGGCTAAACAGAGACTTAAATGGCATTAAATTCAAATTCCACAGGTATTTATATAAAAATTATGGCGTGCTTTACAGCCTTCTTCATACTGTCCCCCGCAAAATACCTTTGTGTGCCAGTCTAAAACCGTACACTAGCCAGGGCCGCATGAAGCTTTTTAACATACACTGAATCAAGCCGCTACGCTACGCCGCAACTACTATTTTCTCAACAATTTCAAGAATTTTCCAGCCGCGCGAATTTTCAACCATCCGCTAGCTGAAAATAACGATAGATGCGCCCGTCATCAATGGCGTTGCTATTGGGATTTTTCGGCACTTTCACTTTGACGTTGCCTTGAGCTACGCCGCCGCGTCCATCGGTGGCGGTGAAGTAAATCGTGTAAACGCGCCCGTTATACTTGGCGTTGGGCGTGTTTCTGTGCTGCCTTGCGTAAACATTCATCTTTCTGCCCTAAAGGTGGACAAGATAGGATCAGCTAATGCTCCTATAAGCCAGCCAATGATGCTACCAATGAGGCCAAGCACCAGACCGGAGCCTAGTCTCAGAATAATGGCGTCGCGTGAGAAAAAAGTAACTTTATTAACTTGTGGTACTCCTAAAAAGCCGAAGATGATACCAAGTGCTAAGCCAATAACAAGCCCTACTGCCCAGCCTCTCATTGCCGGATTGATTACACCCAGAAATAAACCAAATATGCTGCCTGCAACCAGCCCTATTGTTACTCCATAGCTGGCTCCTTTGACCGCAGTTCTATTGACTAAATCAGAATTGCCTAACGACGGTGCTGAAGCAATTCCGGCAGCTACAATGCCTATTAAAGCCCCAATTAAGCCTAACAAAACGATGCCTGTTGTTGCTCCAATTATTATAGTGCGTAATAGTCGCATAGTATGTACCACGGAATTCACTGAAATTGGATGGGTTTGTATTAGACAAGAGTGTTCTTTTGTGCCAAGAGCGCGCAGGGCATTCCCTGCGCGCTCTTGTAGGCAGAAAATCACTGACAAGACGTAGAGACGAAATTCGGCCCGTCATCTATCGGGCTACTATTGGGATTCTTTGGCACTTTGACCTTGACGCTACCCGCTGCGCTGCCGCCGCGCCCGTCTGTGGCGGTGAAATAGATGGTGTAAACGCGCCCGTTGCCATTACCCTTGCGCTCGGCCCGCACTTGCGCCGTTGCTGTGCCGAGTCCTGCGGCATCGGGGCAAGTGTCGCCGTCGCCCGTGCCGTTAGTCGGTTCGTCTTGCTTGATTTGGTCAATGCGTATCGTCACAGGGTCATTGTCAGCGTCAGTCACGCCGAGAATCGAAATCCCGACCAAGCTGTGGTTGGGCGGCCAGAGCGTCGTAGCGCTGGGCCGCATAGCTATCTGATATTGTTATTGAAAAGTTTGAAAAACACGCCTATCACGCCTCCAAGAATGCTGCCCAAAATGGCTCCCACCAGACCAACCACGATGCCATATATCAACATTGCAAGTATTTTCCGATGCTCGGCCCCAAGCGCTACCCCAAGGATGCCCCAAGCTGCCAAGCCGACAATACTACCAACCAACCAGCTTTGTATGTCCGGTTTGAAAATACCAAGAATTACGCCGACAATCAATCCTAGTGTCAGCCCTATACCGCCGCCTTTTATGGCCGCTGCAATCACTTGTTGGTCGGTCAAACTAGGGCTACCCATGATTAGCCCTGAATACGCATATGCTAGTGCTGCGAACAGAAACATGAGCAGGGCTGCTCCGCAAATACATCCAGTCAAAATTACCCGCAACATCGGTTGATACCTCTTAATCTTCGCGTAATTCCTGTAACAGAGTATAAGCCAACACTCGGAAGCGTTGGCTCAATGTAAGTTTAAGTCACGGACATACCGTAGAAACGAAGTTCGGCCCGTCATCAACGGCGTTGCTGTTGTTATTCTTCGGCACTTTCACCCTGACGTTGCCTTGTGCGCCGCCGCCGCGCCCGTCCGAAGCAGTGAAGTAAATCGTGTACACCCGCCCGTTGCCGTTGCCCTTGCGCTCGGCCCGCACCTGCGCTTGCGATGTGTCGAGACTGAGCTTCTGTCTTACTGTTCAACGATAAATGCAGAGAAAGCTGTGTCAATAATTACGCCAATAAAACAACCAATGATGCTGCCTCCGATGCCAAGTATAGAGCCGAAAACCAGGGCTTTGGAAAGCGTGTCGCGTGCGCCGTAATGAGACTCTGAAAAACCTAATGACACTCCGGCAATACTACATATCAAAAAGCCAATTATTAGACCGGCAACCCATCCCTTCATAGTTGGTTTAACCAAACCAACTATGATTCCTAAGATAATTCCGGCGGTAAGTCCAATAGCTGCTCCCGGCCCGCCCACCTTGACCGCGTTGGAAAGGCTAACATTGCCCATTACTGAGCCAGCCGCATACCCTAATAAAGCCCCAGCCAGACCTAAAGCTACCACCCCTGTTATCAGGCCAATCAGTGTTACTCGTAATGTTTGCATAATTTCAACCAAGCAAGAAAACAAGGAAGATAAACCCGCGCAAGCAAGGTAATTAGCCTTGATTGCGCGGGTTTTCGATGAGAAGTTTAAGGACAAGTAGTTGAGAGGTAGGTAGGCCCGTCATCTATCGGGCTACTATTGGGATTCTTCGGCACTTTGACCTTGACATTGCTTTGAGCTACGCCGCCGCGCCCGTCAGTGGCAGTGAAGTAAATCGTATAGACGCACCCATTGCCATTACCCTTGCGCTCGGCTTACCGTTGATACTGTTGTGCATTTACCCGAAACGCTTACCTTTCAGTGACACTTGAAGAGAAGGCCAAGTCCGCGATTGCGCCAATAACACAACCAATGCCGCCGCCGCCAACGCCAAGAATGGCCCCAAGCATTAAGGCGTGAACACCTCTGTCAGCCCAACCGCGATAGCTTGACGAAAGTGGTGTCATAATGCCAATTATGCTACAAAGCAACAGACCTATAATCAATCCTGCAACCCAGCCGCGCATATTAGGTCTGACTACACCTAGCAACCATCCCACGACGATGCCAGCCAGGATACCCACTACCAATCCCCTGATAGCGGATGCAAATGCTGCTTCACGCACCAGGCGAGAGCCGCTAAAAGTATTTAAAGTCGCGGCACTTTTTCCAATAGCTCCCATAAGCCCGCCCAAAATGCCTATAACAATTGTCCCTACTAAAGCTCCAACCAAAGTAATTCTTAACATAACTAATAGCCTCCTTTCGTTTCGTCTGCCAACAACCGATGCCGCGAGATTGGCAAAATATGCTTGTCAATCTCGCGGCAAAAGACTCATGGGCATATCGTCGAGGTAAAATTCGGCCCGTCATCAACGGCATTAATGTTAGGATTCTTTGGCACTTTGACCTTGACGTTGCCTTGAGCTACGCCGCCGCGTCCATCGGTGGCGGTGAAGTAAATGGTATAGAACCTGTTTGCATTTAATTGTGTGCAGACGAACTCTAAGCTGTTGATAATAAACCACTGCGACCAGCAAGCGCAGGGACTCGGAGGTTTCTGTGACAAGGGCTCAACAATTTACCAAAGACAACTTGGTGTGTCTGCCGGCGACTCGCTGTAACCCATTGAAAATACAGTAACAAAATTTTGCCATATGGCAATTAAATGCAAACAGGTTCTATAACGCCCAAATCAGCAATTTCATAACTTTCTTGAGTTTGCGCCGGAGCAGCCAAGCAGCAAACAACGGCTAAAAAACTAAGCGCGCAAAGACGGAGCAAGTTGGTAAACATTACGAGGTTCCTCTCCTTCGGTGGTTTTTAGTTTGACTCCGCGAGGCTTGGAACGCTCGGCCAGAATCATGAGCAAACATTTTAGGGCGAATGAACGGAGTAATGAATACCACGCGGCGCAGCAAAGCGCAAACCATTTTGCGCCATCCGTTAAAACGAGCAAGTTACCATGCGGCTAGCCGGCTAATCCCACCCTAACGGCTGCAAAGGGCGCGGCGCGGTGCCGGAGAAAAACCAGCTTGACGAAACTTTCAGGCGATGGTGCCAGGTTGGTAAGCGCGAGGTGTATAAAGCGAAACGCGCCTGTCGCGCCAGCGGCCCGGCGAAAGCGCGTTCGCCCACCAGGACGGCGGCGTTTGCCACGCCCAAACTAACGGCTTCGCCCATTTCGGCAAACTCGCCGACGCTCAAAGCCGCGCCCGTGAGATACGCTTTCACGTTTTGCGCCAACAAGTTAGCCTCTTGAAAAGCGAGTTGCGCCGTCCCCGCGAGTTTCGGCGGCACGCCTTCGACGGCGGCGATGTCGCCCAACGCGAAGACGTTTGGATAGGCCCGCGCTTGCAAGGTGGGCGCGACTTTTAACAAACCGCGTTCGTTTTTTGCCAACGATAATTTTTCCACCAACGGCCCGACGCGCACGCCCGCCGTCCAAATCGTTGCCGCCGCCGCGATTTTTTCTTGCGCCCCATTGTGTTCCACCGTCACGCCATCGGCTTCGACCTTGACGACCCGCGTTTGCAAATGCGCCTCGACGCGGCATTCTTTCAAGGCTTGGGTGACGTGGAGGCGCAATTCTTCGCCCATACCCGGCACAACTTCACCGCTCATTTCCAAGACCACAACGCGCGGTTCGCCCTTGATAGCGCGGCGTGAGAAGGCGTCGTGCAGCAAATCGGACATCTTCGTCGCCAATTCCACACCGCTTGCGCCCGCGCCCACAACCACAAACGTCGCCGCGTGGCGGGCATCTTGTGGCGCGGCGTCCGGCTGCACCGCGTCCAAAGTTTCCGTCATCTTGCGCCGTAGCGCGTCCGCGTCGGCAAGACCACGAAAGGGTAGCGCAAATTGTTCCGCGCCCGCGATATTCCAGTAATTAGTTGTGCTGCCCGACGCCAAAATCAGCACGTCGTAACTCACGCGGCGATTGCCTAAAACCACTTCTTGCGCCGCCAAATCCACATCTGACACACGCCCCTGCGCAAAAGCCACGCCATCAGGCAGCAACTCCGTGTAATACGGCGCGATGTGCCACGCCTCAACCTCGCCGCTCAGATATTCATAGAGCAATGGTCTGAACGTAAAATGCTCTTCCTCGCTGATGAGCGTAACCTCAGCCGCATCTTGCAGTTCCAACGCCGTAAACAACCCGCCAAACCCACCGCCCACAATGACAATCCGTTTCTTTACGCTTTTCACTAAACTTTTCTCCTCGGTTTTTCGACATACAGCAACTGTACGCGCACGGCAACGAATTAGTTTGTGAAAAATCGCACATAATTCTCTCGTACTGAGTCCCGCCTTCAGGCGGCTTTTACGACGTGCCGCAGCCGTCTGAAGGCGCAACTCATACCCTTTTCACTTAGAAAATGTGCATTATGAACACGCTTACTAACGTGCGCGTTTCCGCCTATGACGCGCCGCCAGAGGCGGAAACGCGCACGTTAGTAAGCGTGTCTAGGCCACACCCTAATGCACGGTTTCTAAGTGAAAAGCGTATCAGAATGCGCTTATTCCGCAACTGCCGAGACATTTTCCGGCGGCGTGGAATCTTCCAGCTTTTTCTCTGGTGCGCCGGAGAATTTGTCGGCCCAACGAATACGGCCCGTCGCTTGCATCACGACAAAGAGCGTCAGGATTGAGCCAATTGTAATCGCCAGGCCCGTAAAACCTTTGAGAAAAAAGGCATACGAGAAGGCGACGAGGTAGATAAACTGCGCCAGGGCCGCTTCGCGCACGGCGAAATGTAAGCCCACGACGAGCCGCAGGTAACTCACGACGAGGAAAATTGAAACCAACGCGCCGGCCCCGAAAGCCGTGTGCAACGAAACGTGGTCAACCAGATAGGCCATCAACAAATGGAACGAGAAGAACGCGGCGGCGAGGAAAAAATAGTTCATCGGATGCAGTTCGATGCCGCGCAAAGTCGTGATGATGAACATCAAGAAGAAGAAAAAGAACAACGACACCGGCGCGAAAAAGCTGATGCGCCCCGCCAAGGGGCCGGGTTGCAATTTTTCCGGCATCGCCAGCGCGATTTCGTAGCCTGACAACAGGTTTTTGTAGTTCCAATTTAACTCCCAGCCGTCTGCTGTCTCGTGTTTTTCCGAGGGCGAGAGCGAGTTTTGCGGAAAATCTATCTCCTTGAAATTGGTCTTCAACTTCAAGCTAAAGTCTTTCACTTGCGAGACTTGGTTGCCAAACTTATAACTCCACTCGTCCAAACCTTGCGAACGGTAGCCAACTTTGAGCGTCGCCGTTTTGCCGGCAGCCACCTTCGCCGCGCCCCAGGTCGCGTTGTTTTCGTTGTTCAAGGCTATCGGCGCATCGTTGACCGTAAACACAAGGTCGTCGTAAATGGCCTGTGAGGTAGGAAAACTTAACTGGAAATTGACCAGCCGCTCTTCATCCGTCGCGTTGCGAAAAGTGTAAACACCGGCAAACGCAACCTTATAAGTGCTGTACCAGAGCAATCCTTTTTGCCGGTGCGACAAATCCAAACCAACCTCTAAACGGCTGGCTTCCAACAGCAACGGTATCTGCTCAACCGGCGGTTTATCACCTGTTTGGGTCTTCGTTTTATCCAGCCGTTGCCAATAAGCTATCGGCGGTTGCTGCTGTTGCGACGCGCCCCACAAAGACTCAACCTGCTTTTCCGCCACATCGTCTGACGAATAGGTGCGCGTGAAAATCGTCGTCCCCAAAATCATCCAGGCCGCCGTCGCGCCCAAGAAAATCAACACAATAGCCGCAATTCGTTTAGTCATAATGTTTACCAATGAAATTCACGCACGGGCCGCGTGAGAATTTCACATCTGAGAAGTTCCTAAAGCACTCCAATCAACCGCAATAACAACAAACCAAGCAGCGCGTCAGTGGCAACGACATTGCCGAGTATGCGCCGCGCCGTTGGGGGCAAAGCCGCCCACCAACGCCGCGCCGCGCCGAATTCCGCCGCGCTGACAGCAAGCCATGATTGCGGCGGCGTATCTGCGCCAACCGTAATCGAAAGCCATTGGCGGCAATGCCACGCGGCTTGCAGCCCCGCGCCGAGGTTACGCAGACGCCGCCACACGCCGGCCCGCGTGGGCCAGCGGATGCGGTGAGCGCGTAACGAACGATGCAACGGCAAGGCGTGACGCGCAACGGCGTAAGCCGCCAGCAAAGTGAGCAAATAGACCAGCCAGCCGATAATCCCCGTCCACAATCCGGCCAGAGACGGTTTCACCTGCCCGCGCCAGCCGCCGAAGAACCAGTTGAAATTCTCTGCCAGTAACGCTTGCGCCCTCTGTGTGCGAGTGCGCCAAACCGCGTAGCGCGAAGGCTTTGGCCCAGGTTTCGGCAAAGCCTCCCGCGCCGGCCCGCCGTTGACCGTGCGCGTTGCAGGTTCCCAGCCTTCTTCGCCACGCGGAAAACGGTATTTCGGGTAAGCGTTGCGGACATCCTGAAACGACACCAGGCGCGGCCCCGCGTGTAATCCTTGCCCATACATTCCGCGCCAGTAGTCGTTATAATTGGACAATTTGCCGTCACACAACGCTGCTGTGTAGAGCGCGTCGGGAGCCGCTTTGCTCTGGGGAAACTGTTCAGCCACTTGCAGATACAACGGCAAAGCGCGGGCCGGCGTGTCGTGTTCCAACAGATGCCGCCGTAAAATTTCGGCCTCGCCGGGTTGCCGGTAGCCATTGTTGCCGTCTAAAGAAGCGAACAAATAATAGCGAGTGTCCTGCCAGATAGTTGGGTTGTAAAACGCCAGTTCGCCGGCCTCATATTGGTAACTGGCGTATTGGTAAATGGCTTCAGCTTTGGCTTCGTCGTTGGCGGCGGCGGCAACTGCTTTTTCTCGTTGCTCCAAATCATCGGCGGTTTTCATGTCGCGCAAGATGAGCGCGGCGGTAAGCGTGGGCGTCTCGTCACAGTCGTACCAGCAGGTTCTTTCCTTCAGGTCTTTGTTGGCCTCGCCGGAAGAATAGCTGGAGTAATACTCGTGGTAGCCGGCCTGTGTTTTGACGGTGCGGAGCGTTTGCCGCGCTTCTTCCCAACGTCCGGCGCGTAAGTGGCGAACCCCCAGCGAGTAAAGCAGAATTTCGTGTTTTTCGTGGCGCGGATGCTTTTTAATGAAGTCCGCGAGTTGTTCCGGCGTCATTAAAACATCCACAAAATAAGCCGCGTCGCTGTCGTAACCAAGCGCGAAATACTGTTCGAGGGCCGCGCCCAAATCGCCGTCATCTTCGGCGGCCATTGCCAACACACGCCGCGCCCGTTCTTCCGTCGGCGCGTCTAAATTCTCTTGCAGCAACGCTGCGAGAGTGCGCCGCGCCGCTTTGTGGTCTTTGGCGCGGTGTTCCGCCACGCCGCGCAGGAACATGGCGCGGGCGCGTTCTTCGCCGCTCACGCCCATCTGTAAGGCCCGCTGCGCCAATTTACGCGCCTCTCCTGTTTGCCCCAACTCCATTTGCGCCATTGCCACGCGCAAAGCGAAACCGCCGCCCGCCGGCGAGTTTGGATAACGCCGCAACAGGCGCGTGGCGAAATCCACGATGCGCTGCCGGCCTGTTTGCTTTCTGTCTTTTGCAGCGTGGAGTTCGTTTAGCTTCTCGCCGTTGTAACTGGTTGACACATAAAGGTATCGCTCGCCGTCTTCGTAGTAATCACCGACTTGCGGCAAATAGTTGTAGAGCGTGTGGTAAGCGTAGGCATAAGCGGCGGCGGGTTCGTCCGCGAGGTCGTTTTCCACTTGGGTTAAAGTCTCGCCCGTCGCATCGCCGCGCACTAGCCCGATGGATTGCGCCGCGTCAATGCGCGTGTTGGAATTTGGCGACGCCAGCAAACGGTAATACTCCGCCAGGGCTTTGGCCTGTTCGCCTGTTTGCAACCATAGAGACGGCAACAACCCTTTAGCGTCGTCGGCGTAACGCCCTTTGGCTTGGGCTATTTCCTGTAATTCACGGGCGGCCTTTTGCAGCCACTCGCCGCGTTCGGCGGTGTCCGCGCCCGCGCTGTTTTCGGGCAAACTCGCCCGCGTTGCCGCCTGCGCGAACATGAAGCCATTGGCCTCGCGCTTTTCGCTGCGCGGGAAGCGTTGCCGGTTTTCCTCAAACAAAGCTGCGGCCTCGGCGTATTCTTTCCGCTTGTAGGTTATGGCGACACGCAAATAAGCAGCGTTATCGGCCAGGCCTGGCGGCGGGTTCAATTCACCAAGCAAACGCGCCGTATCGTCATATTTGTCATGGTCAAAAGCGTCACGCGCCGCAAGATAGGCTTGCACTTCCGCGCCGGACGCGCCTTGCGCCAACGCCGTGAGCGCGCCCAGACGGTCTTGCGCCGAATTGCGCCGCGCCTGGCAATCAGTTACATTGAGATGTTCGTCTTTCTGCGCCGCGATAGTTTCTTGCAAGTATTGGCTCAAGGTTTGCCGAAGTTTGTCCCATTGCGCCGCTTGCTCTAAGCCTTTTACCGAACCCCACAGCGCGTCAATCTCATTTCCGCGCTTCTCTATTTCGCTCCAATTATATTCGCCACGCGGCGTTTCAAGCCCGCTTGTGTACTGCGTCGGATACTTGGGCAGACGGCTGAGAAAACGCTCCGTGTAACCGCTAAAACGCACCGAATTTTCCGGCGGATTCCAACCGCAACCAATAGCGATAACCGCCGCCATTGCCAGGCCAACGGCCACGCGCAAAGTCGCTGATAGATGTCTAAGATGTGCAGTGCCAAGGTTTATCCTGAGCAAAAAGGTTTTCGCCAGAGCGGGCGCAAGCGACCCTTCCCGACCTGCCAGGTGGGTTGGCCGGCTTGGTTGACCGGAAGTGCTTCTCAAAGCAAGGCGCAACTTCCGCGACCTGGCAGGTCGGGAAGGGTCGCTTGCGCCCGCCGCTCCTCTAACGCAACTGTCAAAAATACTCTGGCTGAACTTTCTCATGGCGTTTTCGCCCCCTCTAAAGTAAGTGTCCGTTGCTCTTGCCATTGCCCGCCGGTCTGCCATTGCGCGGCCATGTACAATCTTTCCGGCGCAGTTGCGCCCATGATTTCCGCGCTGAGGCTCTGTCCGGCGGGCCAGGCGCGGGCCGTAAGGCGGATGAAGTTGGCGCGGCGTTCACTGCATGGCGCGGCGTTTTCGGGCGTCTCGCCGCAGAGATAAACGACTTGCTGAAAGCCATCCCAAGCGGACACCCGCGCCCGGCCCGGCGGCGCAAACAACGTCAAGACCAACGCGCCGTCGCCCAACTGCGCGTCAGCCGTTGTGTTGTTTGTCACCGCCAGATGCCAGGCGCGCGTGTTTTCGTTTGGGGCGTGGTGGGCTGGGGTGAGATTCGTCAAAATGTCGGCGGAACTTGGCACGGAAGGCTTATCTGCTAACGCCTCAGCAATTTGCGGCGCGGAGAGGTTCGCGCCGTCATCGGTTTCCGGCAAACGGAAGACGCACAAACCCAACATCGCCGGGCCGCCAGAGGCGCGGGCGGCGCGGGCCGTCTGGCGCAAACTCTCAACGCTGGGCGCGTCAAAAATTATCGTCTCGCCTTTGCGCCAGGCCAGGCTGTCCAGGACACCGGCCTCACGCGCCCGCCAGACGTAACGCCACGCGCCCGAAGCCGCGCCGTCGCGGTTCGTAAATGGTTGTTTTTGTGTCAATTCCAGGCGTTCATCGGCGGCGAACCGAGCCGGATTCAGGTCGCCGCGCATCTCGCCCAAACGCCCGCCGGCGTCGTAGAGCAGCGCGTAACCGTAAGCCGCCAGGCCCGCGTAAAATGGTTTGCCCGTAGCGTGGGCGCGGGCCACGCTACGGGCCGTTTCGTCTGGCGAAGCGATGGGTTGCGCGTCGTCCACGCGCTGCGGGATGCGCCCGCCGTAGCATTGCGGCGTCCAGAAATCCACCACCGCCAACACTTGCGGCAACATTGCGGAATCCATCCAGGTCGGTAAACCCGTCACTGAGAGCTTTGCCGCCGGCTCGATTGCGCCGCGCACGGCCCGCAGCAATTTCGCGTAATGCGGCAAAAGGCGCGTCGGCGCGTCTATGTCTAATTGCAGCCCGGCCACCTTCGCGCTGTCCTGTTCGGCCCGCGCTTTGTCTGCCGCGAAGACCGCCGCGATTTCCCGCGCCCAAGCCGTCGCGTCCGCTGTTTCCAACTGCGCCAGACCGTCGCGCGTGGCGTTATAGACGAGATGCAACTCGTTGACCGGCGGCCATTTGCCCTGCGCGGCGCGGATGCGTTGCCAACGCCCGCCGCGCCAATCCCACTGCCCGGCCCGCGCAAACAAAACCCGCGCGCCCGTCGTCTGGCTGGCTGCCGCCCAACTCTGCGCCGACGGCACAGCATCGCGCCACGCCCAAAAAGCAACGGGCGTCTCTTGCGGCGCACGCATCCGGGGCCGCGCCGCTTGCGTCCACCACCAGACCGACGCGCACAAGCACGCCAAACCCGTCACGCTTTTTATCCCATGCCGTTTCATAAACAGGCGCGATTATCCGCCCTGTTCAAGTCCCGCGTAACGCGCCCACGCACAGATTCCCGCACGGCCCGCCACGCCCTCAACTGCGGCGCACACGGCGGCCCGAATGTGGTTAGCCACATTGTTTAGTTCAGTTTTTCGGTTAAGGTTGGTTAGTGGTGATGGTCGCCTGGTTGTTGCACGCGGTCGGGGTCGAGCATTTCCGAGAACTGGTCGAAGTGAAACATGGTGTCGTCTTTGCAGTGTTCGCAGTAATAAGTGGCGTCCTCGCCCAACCACATATCTTTCATGCGATAGGCCACGAAACAACCGTAGCAACGCTGCGCCCGTTGGCCGAACTTTTGGCGTAATTCTTCCGTTGTCATGGCGTTAAAACAAAGCGCGTCAGGCTTGGGGGAACTCCTCGAAGATTTCTTTGACGCGGCAGCTAAAGCCCGGCAGAAGCGGAGTTTCGAGCGTGTCCGGCGCGTAAAAAGTGCCGATGAGGACGAGGCGGGCGTTTTCGCGGCGATGGATTTCAACGGTTTGCGCCGTCCAATCCACCAGCCAATATTCAGAGACGCCACGCCGCGAGTAGAGTTTTAGTTTGGCCTCGCGGTCACGCATTTCGTTGGCGCGGTTGCTAAAGGAAAGCACTTCGATAACCAGTTCCGGCGGGCCGTGCAGTTTGCCGTCGTCGCCCAAGTAAAGCGCACGCCGCTCTTTGCTAATCCAGACGACATCGGGGGCCACATCGTCATCGTCGTCAAAAATCACGCCCGGCGCGAGATTGACCTGCCCGGCTTTCGTCCGGTCATTCCAGACTTTGAGCAACGCAAAGAGATTGCCGCAGGTAAATTGATGATGCCAATGAGGTTGTCTCGACATAAAAAGGTCTCCGTCAATGATTTCGTAACGCTTGCCGTCGTTCGGCAGCGTGGCTAAATCGGCTGATGTCCAACGTAACGCGGTTGACATAGAAAACTCCTTCGCGGCTGATTATGGCCTAGCGCGGAAATTGCGTCAATAATTCTGACAGGAGGGCGAAAGGAAGGTTATAATCCGATGGTCATGCCCATACTAATTGCCGAAGACAATGTGGCGCAGCGCAGTTATTTGCGCGAGATTCTGGCGCGGGAGTTTGGCGCGCACGCGCCGGTTATTGAGGCCGGCGACGGCGAGGAAGCTGTCGCGCAAGCCTTGCAGCACCGGCCCGCGTTGTGCGTCTTGGATATACAGATGCCCAAGCTGTCGGGCGTCAAGGCGGCGCGGGCCATCTGGCGCGAGTTCCCGCAGGCGCGTATTGTCTTTTGGACGCAGTTTCCGCACGAAATTTACATCAACGAAATACGCAAGCTGGTCAAATCGGTGCAACCGCCGCCGGCCTACGGGTTTATCCACAAAAACAACCCCGAACCGCGTCTGCTGCGCTTCATTGCCACCGTGCTGGAAGACGGCGCGGACATGATTGACCCGGCTTTCAAAGACGCCTTCAAACGCCCCTTGCTCACGGATTTCGAGGCCGAAGCGTTGATTTATTTGGCTTTAGGCTTGTCCAACTGGGCCATCGCCCGCAAGTGCAGTTTGAGTCTGCGCGGCGTCGAAAGCCGCCTGGCGACGCTCTACGAAAAGCTGTTCACCTCCACGCCCGAAGGCACGCCCGACGCCGCCTACGACAAACTGGCCTACAACGTCCGCACCCGCGCCTTCTGCGAGGCTTTAAGGCGCGGCTTGCTTAACGCGGAAGAACTCGAAACCGCGAACAGCGACCTGGAAAAGTGGATTGAACGCGATAGAAAACGGTTTGCCGCCGAAAGATGAATAGGAATTTAACACGGAGACACGGGGACACGGAGACACGGAGAAAAAAGACGGAACGAGGGAGTGACGCAGTGACGCAGAGAGTGTACGGCGTATCTTCTCTATTTCAATTCAACGCCGCATCTCTTCTTTCTTCCCTCTCTGTATCTCTGTGCATCTGTGTCTCCGTGTTAATTTCCTTGTGCGCCTTAGTTTGGGCGCAAACGCCTACACCCGCGCCGTCGCCCACGCCTACCCCGAAGACACAGATTAAGTACATCACCCTGCCCGCGCCGACGCCCACGCCGTTTCAGCCCAACGAATTGCACCAATGGGGCGCGGTCACGCTCTTTCACGGCCTGCCCTCAGACCGCGTGCGGGCCATCACGCAAGGGCCGGACGGCGCGCTGTGGTTTGGCACGGACGCGGGCCTGGCGCGTTACGACGGGCGGCGCACCCAAGCCATCAGCGCAGAAGGCTTGCCCACAGGCCGTGTCTCAGCGTTGCTCGCGGATGAGGACGGCACCCTCTGGATTGGCACGGAAAACGGCGCGGCCCGATTCAGTAACGGCGTGTTCACGTCCATTCCCGAAACCAAAGGCCAGGGCGTCAACGCGATTCTGCAACAATCACGCGGGCGCGTCTGGTTCGCCACCGCGCAGGGCCAGGTCTTCGATTGCCAGGCCAACGGCAACGGTTTCAACACCCGCGCCCTGCTCACACAACCCTTGCCCAGTGCCGACGCTGACAAACCAGGCTTCTTAAATTTGACGAGTCTGGCCTATCACAACAACACGCTCTACGCCGGCAGCCGCAGCCGGGGCGTCTTCGCCATCCGCGACAATGGCACAGCCGAAGAAATTTACAGCCGCCCGCGTTCCTACTTTATCAACGCGCTGGAAACGGACACGGAAAACCGCCTCTGGTCGGGCGCGGACGCCGGCAAAGCGGGCAAAGGCTATGCCCACGCCTCCGATTTGTGGCGTCCCAAGCCTTCGGATTTCGCTACCGGCACAGTCAACGCCCTGCGCCGCGACGCCCGCGCCGGAATGTGGGTCGGCACTGACGGGCGCGGAGTTTTCACCGCCCGCGACGGCAAAAACATAACCTTCGCCAACACCGCCGGCGGCCTCCGTTCCGACCACATTTACGCCATTTTCGTTGACCGCGAAGACGTAGTTTGGTTCGGCACGGACAAAGGCATCAGCCGTTATGACCGACACGCGCCGCAGGTCGAAAATCTGAGTGACAACCCCAACAGCAATTTCATTCGCGTCTTTTCTCTATTCACACATGGCAACCCCAACAATGATTTCTTTCTCGCTGGCACAAATCGCGGCTTATTTATCCAATCCAAGTCATACAGCGAACCCTCAGAGCGTTGGCAAGCCATAGCGGAACTAGGAACCGGCGCAATTTACTCTATCACTCACGCTAAACTAAGCGACGACAAAGCGCGGGTCTTGGTTGGCTCTGCCAATGGTTTATACGAGGCAAATTATCTAACCTCTTACGATGATTATTATACCGTCCCAACCAAAAATAAAGCCTTTGCTTTCAAGCGTTTACCCACCGCCGCCGGAGAAGTGCGGGCTGTGGCGATATTCCAAGGCGCGCCTTATTTTTCCACTTTCGGGCGTGGTTTAGAGCGTTGGGACAGCGACCACACGACGATGATTTGGCCCACCAACGGCGACGCGACGCGGGAAGTAATTAGTTTGGAGGTTGACGACAAAAATCATTTGTGGATAGGCACAGCCAATGCCGGAGCGTTCATTTTCGAGGGGCAAGAGGCGCGGCCCGTAACGGAATTAGCCAGCAAAACTGTGCGCCGTATTGTCGCAGAGAAAGGCAAAGTTTGGTTGGCAACCTCGCAGGGCCTGTATGTTTATCAGGACGGCCAACCATTACAGCAGTTTACGCCTAACATAGAAGTTCGTGACGTGCTTACTGTGAGCCGTGAAAATACTTTCACGGCCTGGTGCGCGACGGTCAATAACGGCGTTTTGAAAGTTGTCATGGATGAAAAATTCGGGCCGGTAACCTCGCGTTTGGACGCCGAACAAGGCTTACCCAGCAATAGCGCATTTGCTTTGTCACATGACCTTTTAATTGGCACAAATCGCGGCTTGGTGCGCTACGAACCAAGTGACACGCCGCCCATGCTCATGCCCGCCCGCATCCTGAGCAAGCGCGTTCATGCGCCGGAAGAGGCGCGGGCCGGTTTGCGTTTGGAGTATCCGCAAAATTCGTTGTTGCTGGAGATGTCGGCGATTGCCAGCCGGACTTTTCCCGAACAGTTTCAGTACGGCTTTCGCCTGTTGGACGGCAAAGGCCAGGTTGTAGCGCAAAAACTTTCAAGAGACGCGCAGTTTACGATGGAAAACCTGAAGCCGGGCCGGTATCGCGTAGAATCCGTCGCGTTTTCCAGGGATTTGGTGGCCTCTGAAACTTTCGCCTTTGATTTAGAGGTGGAACGCGCCCCGTTTCGCTGGTTCACTCTGCTGTTGGGCGTGTTGTTGGCTTTGTCTTTGGCGGCTTTGTGGTGGGGTTGGCGCAAAAATTCGCAACTGACGCTGGCCGGCGTGGAGTTGCGCGACGCCCGCGAACGCCTGGCGCACGAAGCCGAAACCGAACGCCGCCGCATCGCACGCGATTTGCACGACCAGACGCTGGCCGATTTGCGCCGCCTCGCGCTTTTGACCGACGAACTTCCCGCCGGCGAGAAAACGGCGCGTTTTCGTGGCGAAGTCGAGGAGGTTTCGCAGGAAATACGCCGCATTTGCGAAGATTTAAGCCCGTCCGCGCTGGAAAATGTGGGCCTCGCCGCCGCGTTGGAATTCGCTTTGAGCCAAGCCGTCGCGCAAGCCCCGCCAAAGCAAAAGTTTGAGTACGAATTCACCTGTGACGACGATTTGGAGGAGAAACTAAACCTCACGCCCGCCGAGCAGATTCAGATTTTCCGCATCGCGCAGGAAGCCGTCGCCAACATCTCGCGCCACGCCCGCGCCAGCCGCGTCACAGGCCGCGCCGCAATTGACGAAAACAGCGTATTTGTTTTCACCTTAGAAGACGACGGCGACGGCTTCACCCCCGACGCCCCGCACGCCAACGGGCGCGGACTCGCCAATATGCAAGCGCGCGCCGGTCTGCTGGAAGCCGAAATCAGTTGGGAAAACCGCGAAGCCGGCGGCACGGTATTTCGTTTGGTGAAAAATATCCAACAGCCCCAACGGGGCAAAATATAGCAGCCTGTGGTAAAGCCACAGGCCCCGCGCAACCACACGACGCAAGCCCCAACGGGGCGTGGTAATCAACGCAACCACGCCCCGTTGGGGCTATATCTATTGACGGGCCTTCGGGCCTGTGGCTTTACCACAGGCTATTTTACTGCGCCGCATTCGCGGCTAAACGCTTAACGCCCGAAGCCGTTTGGGACGGTGTTGAGCCATTTTACTTCGCAGCCGAGGTTTGCCAGCGTGTCTTCGATTTTTGAGCCGGGCGTAATCCAATGTTCGGGCGAAATGCTCAGGCGCACGGTGAGATTTTCTTCGTGAAGGGTTAAATCGAAAAAGACGGGGCAAGTGCCGGGTGTTTGCGTCAGCAGGGCTTGAAGTTTTTCTACGCTGAGGTCTTCATTGTCGCGTAAAGCCTTGTCATTGAGCGCGATAACGACGGCGCGCGCGCCTTTTGCGCCGGCCCCGGCCAGCGCGTGGGCTTCGTCAATGACGATGGACGAAACGCCTTCGCCGGCGGAATCAATGCGCCCGACGAGATAAACCAGCGCGTCGTTTTGGCACATCGTCGCATATTTCGAGTGGCTTTCAGGCCACAGGACGCATTTGACGCCGCCGTTATTTTCCAAATCTTCCAGCCGGAACCACGAATAAAACGCGCCTTTTTTGGTGGTGCGCTGCATAAATTCGCTGACCAATCCGCCGACTTTGACCTTCGCGCCGGCGGGCAATTCGCCGAGTTTGCTAATGGGCGTGAGGCCCAAAGATTTGAGCGTGTTGACGTGCTCTTCCAACGGATGCCCGGAAATGTAAAAGCCGACGGATTCGCGCTCTTTCGTTAGTAATTCGCGGTGAGGCCAAGGTTTAGCTTTAGATAATTCCGGTTCGGGTGCGTCTGCTTCCACTGCGCCAAACAGTCCGAACTGCCCGCTCAGGCTGTCGCGTTGTTCGCGCGCGCCGTGTTCGATGGCGCGGTCAATCGTGGCGTGCAGACGCGCCCGCCATTCGTGCGGCGGCGTGTTCGCGTCCCCTTGCAGCGAATCAAGCGCGCCGGCGGCAACCAAACCTTCCATCACGCGCTTGTTCAAGGCTTTCGCCGGCACGCGCCCCGCAAAATCGAAGACAGATTTGAACGCTTCTCCGCTCCGCGCTTCAAGCAAAGCCTCCACCGCCGATTGTCCCAACCCTTTGATAGCCGTCAAACCGTAACGAATCGTGTCCGCGCCGATAGCCGTAAACCCGCCCTTGCTTTGGCTGATGTCCGGCGGCAAAATCTTCAACCCCATCGCTTTGGCTTCTGCCGAATAACGCAAGACCTTGTCGCTGTTGTCAACTTCATTGGTCAAAACCGAGGCGTAAAAATGTGAAGGGAAATGCGCTTTCAGGTAAGCCGTTTGAAAAGCAACGAAGGCATAACAGACACTATGCGATCGATTAAAACCATAATCCGCGAAGTTTGCCATGAGTTTGAAGATTTCTTCGGCCTTCTTCTTGGGGATTTTGTTGGCAACTGCGCCTTTGACGAATTTTTCGCTATGCTTCGCCATTTCGTTGCGGTCTTTTTTGCCCATCGCGCGGCGCATGAGGTCGGCTTCGCCCAACGAATAACCCGCGAGTTTTTGGGCCAGTTGCTGGATTTGCTCCTGATAAACGAGAATTCCTTTGGTGCTTTTGAGGTATTCCTCCATCTCCGGCACGAGATATTCGACGGGTTGGCGTCCGTGATGGCGTTCGATGTAATCGTCCACCATGCCGCTATCAAGCGGGCCGGGGCGATAGAGCGCATTCAACGCCGACAAGTCTTCTAATTCTTTCGGTTGCAAGCGTTTACAGATGTCAGCAACCCCTCCGCCTTCAAATTGGAAGACGCCACCGAGGTTGCCGTCGGCAAAGAGTTGGTAAGTTTTTTCGTCTTCTAAGGAGACTTGCTGCCAGTCAATTTCCTGGCCCGTCGCGTCTTTGATGGACTTGAGGCACTCGTTGATGATGGTCAGCGTGGTGAGGCCGAGAAAATCCATCTTGAGCATTCCGGTCTTTTCCAGGTCGAACATTTCGTACTGCGTCGTCAGTTCGTCGTTGCGCGGCGAGACGGCGACGGGCACGAGTTCTTCCAGAGGCTTGGGCGAAATCACGACGCCCGCCGCGTGCACCGATGAATGGCGCGCGCAACCTTCCAATCGTTGCGCTATCTCAAGTATCCGCGCCACTTGCGGGTTGGTGTCGCGCATCTCGCGCAGTTCGGCGACTTGTTCTATCGCGGTGGCAATCGGCACATTGCGCCCGCGCACCGGGGCCGGCAACAGCTTGGCGATTTTCTCCACTTCGGCGTAGGGCATCTCCAAAGCGCGGCCAACATCCTTGACCGCCGCCTTCGCCGCCATTGTCCCGAAAGTGATGATTTGACAGACCGAATCGCGCCCGTAAAGTTCGGTCACATGGCGGATAACTTCCTGCCGCCCGTGTATGCAAAAATCCACGTCAATATCCGGCATGGAAACACGTTCGGGATTCAGAAAACGCTCGAAAAGCAGGTCATACTGAATCGGGTCAACATCCGTGATTTCAAGGCAATACGAAATTAGCGAACCTGCTGCGGACCCTCGGCCCGGACCAACGGGGATGTCGTGGTCTTTGGCGTATTTGATGAACTCCCAGACGATGAGGAAGTAGCTGGGAAAACCCATCTGTTTGATGATGCCGATTTCGCGGGCGAGGCGTTTTTCGTATTCTTCGTAAGTGTAGCGCAGTTTGCCGTTGGCCTTGAGCGGTTCAAAGACGTTTGCTTTACGCCTTTCGTAGCCTTCGCGGACAATTTTTTCAAAGTATTCGTCAATCGTGATGTCGCCTTCGGCAGGTGGAATCGGGAAGATGGGCAACTGGTTTTCGCCGAATTTCAGTTCAAGGTTGCACATCTCGGCGATGTCCGTTGTGCGCGTGAGCAGTTCCGGCGTTTTCTCGAAAAGCCGCCACATCTCTTCCGGCGAACGCACATACCATTCCGGCGGGCCGAATTTAAGGCGGTTGGTTTCGCTGATAGTCTTGCCCTGCGAGATGCAGAGCATGACATCGTGGGCCTCGCAATCTTCGCGGGTCAGGTAATGCGCGTCGTTGGTGGCGACGAGGGGAATGCCGGTCTTTTTCGACAACTCAAACATCCCTTCTTCGATTTTCTTCTGGTCGTCGAGCTTGTGGTCTTGTAACTCTAAGAAATAGTTGCCCTTGCCGAAAATATCTTGGAAACGCACGGCGGCTTCGGTGGCCTCCTTCACGCGGTCACGGCCCAAATGATACTGCGGCAAGCCGGACAGACACGCCGACAGACAGACCAAGCCTTTGCTGTAACGCGACAACAAATCCCAATCCACGCGGGGTTTGCGGTAAAAGCCTTCGGTGAACGATTTCGACGTGAGGCGCACTAAATTGTGATAGCCTTCGCGGTCTTTCGCCAAGAGAATCAAGTGGTTATAGGCGCGTTCGCCCTGTGGCACAGGCGTGCGGTCTTGGCGCGTGGTGCGCGAGAAATAGGCTTCCATGCCGATAATCGGCTTGATATTGGCGGCCTTCATCTCTTTGTAAAAGGAAATCGCGCCGTAAATGTTGCCGTGATCGGTGATGGCGCACGCTTTCATGTTGTTGGCGTTGAGGTGCTGCGCCAACGGGCCAACCTGAATCGCGCCGTCTAGCAGACTGTAATCAGTGTGTAAATGTAAGTGTACGAAGTCTTTATCGGGCATAATCGGAGCGCGGCAAGCCCTCGCGGGCCGCTGTGGTGATGAATCGTGGACGGCTATTTTTTAGCCCGTTTGGGTGGTGTGCTGCAAGGCGGAAAATACGTTTTCGCTTTGTGGCAAATCCGCTAAACGGCTTCCTGTCGTCAACCTCAAGGTTCGCTTCATCAGGCCATGGCTATTTCAATTGATTTTTTCGTCAACCCAGTTTTGTAATTGCAGCGCGGGCAACAAGTCACGAAAGTCGGCGGTGTTTCTGGTGATTAGAATATGATGCCCCGCGATGGCTTGGGCGGCAAGCAACACATCGGCGTAACGCTTCCGCGTTTTGCTGCGCACTGCGCACTGTGAGTTGCGCGGCTACCGCCAACGACTGTTCATCGAAATAGAGTAGTTCAAATCTGTGAACTACTTCCTGCGTTTGCCGGAAAAACTGTTGGGCGCGGGGCAATTGCGCTGGTTGAGCTTTCAGGAGGGCATCCATGCGCCCCCGGAACTGCTCCGCCGCCACGATAACCGGCAACAGGACGTTGCGGCGCGGCACCTTCTTCAGATTCTCCAAGAGCAACGGATGGTCGTCGAGATAGTGGCGTAGGATGTTGGAGTCCCAAAGAAAGCTCATTCATTTCCAACCAGATGCCGGTCGCGCTCCGCTTCGATTTCGTCAAACAGCTTGAAGGCTTCCGGGTCGTCTTTGAATAATCCGTGGTCGGCCCATCCTTGCGCCCGCAACGCGGTTTCATCCGCAGTAGCCGCCGGAGATGATGCCGGCAAAGGCAGCGTCACAATTTCCGAGTGCCGAAAAAGGTC
>JAYVJN010000115.1:0-6982 GCA_043769325.1 Acidobacteriota bacterium | reverse complement strand
GGATCTTTATCGCCGCCGTTGCGGGCCGCCGCGCGCACGAAATCCGCTTTCACGCTATCCGGCGCGTTGGCGGCTATCGCCGCGCCAAAGGCTTGGCCGTCTTTGCTTGGATTGAAACCGGCGTAACCAAAGCCGGTGTTCAAGCCGTCATTGCCCGCGCTTAAACCTTTAGCCATCCGCGCGAGTTGTTCGCCATCCAATTTGCCGGCCAGCGTTTTGAACAGTTGCTCTTTTTCGCCTTTGTCATAGCCGCCGGTGCCCAGAATGCCACCGCTATTTAGTTCATCGGCCCAGTGTTTGATATCGTTATCGGAAAGATTTTTCAGCACCGCCGAGGCTTCCTTGCTGGTCAAACCGCCGAGTTTATTTTCTATGTCCTTGAGTTCGCTATGGGTTACATCATTAAACCAACCGCTTTCATCCAGTTTATTTTTGACGTATTTGGTGGCTTCTTCAACCTTAGCCGGGTCGGGGTCAGGGGCCGCCGCCGGAGCTTTAGCCGCCTCAGTAGCAGGCGCAGCAAGACGGCCTTCGATTTCATTGCGCCGATAGTCGGCAGCCAGTTGATTGGTGTTAGCTTTATCCGTCGGGCCGGCTGTGTCAACTTTGGCTGCTTCCGGTTTATCAACCTGCGCCGGTGGAGCAGGCGGCGGCGGCGGCGGCGGAGGCGGTTCTTGCACTTTGGCCGAAGCGTCATTTACATCAAATCCCATAACATCAATCCCCTCAATTAAAAAGTTAGTTATATCTTTCAAGAAAAAGAGTTTTAGATCTACGGAAGGCGCAGAAAACGCGGAAATAAGCGAACACAGAGCTTGGCTGCTTTTTTCCGTGTGTTTCGTGTGTTCCGCAGATAATTCTTTTTCTTGAAGTCTATAGTAATAGGCGCAAACAATTCCGCGCTTTCCCAGATTATCGCCGCTATTCGACAGAAGTTGCGCGGCGGCGACGCTTTTTTTAGAGCATCTAGGGCGACGACAGCATTTCGTCCTCTGAGGCGGCTTGTCACCAAAGCGCGGGGCTTGTATCATGGCGGCGTTTTGGCTTTCCATGAAATATAAGGTTTTAGACATCTTGCGCCGCTTGGGAATGCTGCTCCTAGTAATTTGGACGGTAGTTTCTTTAGTGACCTTGCTGATTGAACTCGTACCGGGCGATCCGGCTTACGCGCAATTGGGCGAACAGGCGCGGCCCGAAGAAGTTGAGGCTTTTCGCGCTAAACACGGACTCGACCAACCCGCCTTCTTTTTCACTTACGCCGCAGATGAGAGTGGCGCGCGCCATCTGGCCTGGCACGGCCTGAAAAATCGTTACACCGATTATTGGCGCGGACTTGCGCAGGGCGATTTGGGCATCTCGTTCAAGCCTGACCAAGACCGTAGCGTGGTTGATTTACTAAAGGAACGCTATCCGGCAACGCTCCAACTCGCGCTGGCGGCGATGCTCGTGGCGGTGCTGATTTCCGTGCCTTTGGGCGTGCTGGCGGGCAGCAAACAAGGGACGCTGCTGGATAATATCTCGTCTGTCATAGCATTGGTCGGGATAAGTTTGCCGGCGTTCGTCATCGGGCCTTTGGTGGTTTATGTTTTCGCGGTCAAATTAGGTTGGTTCAATCCTTCGGGCCGCGCCGAATGGAAAGATATGGTCTTACCGGCTTTCACTTTGGGCGCGGCGTTGGCGGCTTTTCTGACGCGCATGGTGCGTTCATCCGTCATCGAAGAAATGGGCGAGGATTATGTCCGCACGGCCCGCGCCAAAGGCTTAAACGAAGGTAAAGTATTATTCAAGCACGTCTTAAAGAACGGCCTGATTCCCGTCGTGACGGTTTTGGGCTTACAATTGGGCGTCTTATTGGCCGGCGCAATCATCACCGAAACCATTTTCAACTGGCCCGGCGTCGGCTTACTCTTAGTGCGCGACGGCATCGGCAAACGCGATTACCGCGTCGTGCAAGGCTGTGTGCTGGTTATCAGCATTACCTACATCGTCGCCAACACGCTGACCGATATGGCCTACCGGCGGCTTGACCCGCGCATTCGCGTCTCGTGAGGCGGGGATTAGGCGGGGGTTAGGGATTGGGGAATGGGGGCTAGGCTAATACCTTCCAGCTATTCCCTAACCCCCATTCCCCAACCCCTATCGTGACGCGGGGATTGGGGGCTAGGGAATAGGGATTAGGCAAACACCTTTCCTATTCACAACCCTTTTTAACGCGGGGGTTAGGGGTTGAAAATAGAGGCTAACCGGACGCTTCTTCCCCTATTCCCCAACCCCTAACCCCCAACCCCTAATTTATGAATCGTCTCGCTAAATTCGGATTGGTTATTGTCGTGATTTTCGTCATTGTGGCGTTGTTCGCGCCCTTGATTGCGACTCACGATATTGCTGTCGGGGATTTACTGGCCCGCCACGCGCCGCCGTCTGCCGAACATTGGTTTGGCACGGACGCATCGGGGCGCGATATATTCTCGCGCTTGGTTTATGGGGCGCGGATTTCATTGCAGGTGGGTTTGGTTGTAGTCGGCGTGTCGGTCATTATCGGCACTCTGGCCGGCGCGACGGCGGGTTATTACGGCGGTTGGGTTGACCGCGTGATGTCCGGTTATGTCTTCAACGTCTTTTTGTCGTTTCCCGGCTTGCTGCTGGCGATTGCGGTAGTCGGTTTCATGGGTTCCGGCTTAGGCAAACTAATCTTCGCGCTGTGCCTGATTGGTTGGGTGGGTTACGCGCGGGTAATGCGCGGGCAAGCTTTGAAGGTGCGCGAGTACGATTATGTGCAGGCGGCAAGGGCTTTAGGCGCGGGCGATTGGCGCATTTTGTCGCGCCATATCTTGCCCAATTCGATTCAACCGCTCATCGTGCAAGCTAGTCTCGGCATGGCCGGCGCGATTTTATCAGAAGCGTCACTCTCGTTTCTCGGCCTCGGCGTGCCGCCGCCCGCGCCGTCTTGGGGAACGATGATTGAGGAAGCCCGCGACATTACAACGCTGCAAATCGCGCCCCACGAACTATTATTCCCCGGCCTCGCCATTGCTTTGACCGTTATGGCTTTCAACTTTCTCGGCGACGGGCTGCGCGAATATCTCGACCCGAAACAAAGAAAACGGTAGCTTTATGAGCTCAAAGTTTGAGTGGGACAAACGAAAGGCTGCCTTTAATAGCAAAAAACATGGAGTCACTTTTGACGAAGCCGTTACCGTATTCGACGACCCATTTGCGGAAGTTTTTACCGACGCCGAGCATTCTTTTGCTGAAAGACGTGAGATCATTATTGGCGAGTCTATCTTCCATGAACTCCTTGTAGTATCCTTTACCGAACGGGGCGAAGGTGTTATCCGTATCATTAGCGCACGCTCCGCAACCAGACGAGAACGCCATGAGTACAAAGAAAACCAACCATCCTGACCTAAACAAAATGGAAGAGGACGAACTGCGCCCGGAGTATCATTTCGATTACAGCCAGGCTCGTCCTAACCGTTTTGCCGGACGCACCCGAAAAAATGTTGTCGTTGTTCTTGATGACGATGTGGCTCAGACCTTTACCACGCCAGAGGCGGTAAACAACGCCTTGCGCGCTCTGATTACGGCCCTGCCGCAAACTGCAAGATGAAAAAGTGCCCCGCTTGCCAGACCCTTTACGCCGACGATGCGCTGTCATTTTGCTTAACCGACGGCGCGGCCTTGCAGTATGCGCGCGACCCGGACGAGACGTTGCCGGCCTACGACCCGAACGCGACGCTGGCCTATCCACCGCCGCAAGCGACACAACCGAACACAGTAGCCGCGCAACCAACACCGCCAGACCAGATGGTGATTCCGGTAAGTGCCGCGCCGCCAACAATTATCAAACAGGGCGTGAGTCCGGTAATCGTGGGCGCGTTAGTGGGTTTGTTAATCTTAGCTTTGGGCGGCTTGGCGGCGTTTATACTCAAAGATAATTGGGCCACCCCAACCGTAAGCCCGACGCCTACACCCGTCGCGGTTGTCGTTGCCACTCCGCAAACACAACCTACTGCCCAACGCGAAACTGTTGTGGTCAAACAACCTGCGCCTGTTCCTACCACACAAAGCCAACCGCAGTCCGCAGCTAATAACAACACCAACGCCGCCCCTGACAACGACCTCGCCGGACGTAATTGTTACCAACTAAAAATTATGCGTAACGAAATGTTCGCCCGTCACGGCTTCATCTTCAAAACGCCCGATATGGCTGACTATTTTTCGCGCCAGCCTTGGTATCGCGGCACTACATCAGATGTTTCGGGCCTTTTGTCGCCCACAGAAAAACGCAATATCACACGCATTCAACGCTATGAAAATTCTCTCGGCTGCCGTTAAAAGAAAGTGGGGGAGTGGGGGAGTGGGGGAGTGGGGGAGAGACGCTCCGCGCCGCCTAACCCTTGCATCTTTGCGCCTTTGCGTCTTTGCGTTACTAACCTTGCTGCTGCTCATGGCTTGCCGCCAGGCGCCGAATGGCAACGCGAAGGCGACGCCGCCAAATGCCGCTACGCCAGCCGCGCCTGGCAACAACGCCGGCTTGCATTGTTTGTTAAAGGCTTATCCCGATTGGTTGGTGAAGGCCGAGGGCAACACGCTCATCTGGAAAGACGGGACGCGCACGGTTTACGACGACGGGCAAACCAAACCGGACTGGGAAACCACGCTCAACCGCGCCAGCTTGCGCGACCAGATGGCGCAATGTTACCCACGCGGCGCGACCAAACCGCCCGCCGTTGATTACGACCCGGGCCGCGCCCGCCACGAAGCGTTCTTTTTCAAAATGTATGGCGCAACGCCCGAAGCCGTGCGCGCCAAACTCGTCCCCGTCGTCTGGTTGCCCAAACATTTGAACCAAAAACTCTTCGTCACATCTGTCAACGGCATCAACCAAAAGCTGCAAGCCGTGTCGGATGAACTGGATAAATTGCCCGATGAATTGCTTCAGTACCTGCAAAATCCCGGTGGAACATTTAACTGGCGCGTCATCGCCGGCACTACGCGGCAAAGCACGCACAGCTTCGGCGCGACCATAGACATTAACGTCAAACTCTCTGATTACTGGCGCAACGACAAACCCAACGCCGCCGGCGTCTATCCCTACAAAAACCGCATTCCCTACGAAATCGTGGATGTTTTTGCGCGACACGGCTTTATTTGGGGCGGCCAATGGTATCACTACGACACCATGCACTTTGAATACCGGCCCGAACTGCTCGCCGACGAATGCGCTTGCCGCCGTTAAGTTCAAAGTTCAAAGTTTCAGGTTAAAAGAAATTACTGCTTCATTTGAAACCCGCCAGCCAAAATTGCTTGACTTTGAACTTTGAACCTGGAACTTTGAACTTTATTATGAACCGGAAAAATTCACATTGCTCATATTGCGGCCAGCGTTTTGTTGAAAGCCAACCGTTTCCTCGCGCGTGCGCGGCGTGCGGGCAAATAACTTACGTCAACCCAACGCCCGTTGCCGTCGTTTTACTGCCGGTTGACGACGGTTTGCTACTCATCCGGCGCAACGTTGAACCACGCAAAGGGACGCTCAACCTGCCCGGCGGTTTCATCAATCAAGGCGAAAGCTGGCAGGCCGCCGCCGCCCGCGAACTACTGGAAGAAACGGGCGTCACCATTGATGCCGCAGAGGTTACGCTCTTTGACACGCAGAGCGCGCCCGACGGCACGGTCTTGATTTTTGGTCTGGCAAAAGCGCGTCAATGGCAAGAGATAGCGCAGTTTATTCCCAATGATGAGACACAAGAGATGATCGTTCAGGCAGGGCCGGCGGAGTTGGGCTTTCCGCTTCACACTAAAGTTGTAGCTGAATATTGGGCGCAGAGGAATAGCGATTCGTGACACGTTTTGCTATAGTTTTCAACGTGTAGGAGCAAATGCAAGATGAACATTACAGTTTCACTTCCCGACGAACTAGGCCGCCAGCTACTTGCGCGGGCTAGGAGAAAAGGGCTAAATGTCGCCGAGTTTATGGCGCAAATTGTCCAACGCGAAGCCAAACAGCCTGTGACGGATGAAACTTTAATCTCGGCGTCTGTTAATTGGCAAGAGAAAGCGGAAAAACTGCGGCAGGCGATGGCCTGGCTCAAGACGCACCGCGCTGAGTATGCCGGACAATGGGTTTGCTTGGATGGCGACTTGCTTATCAGTCACGGACGCGAGGCCAAAAGCGTCTATGCCGAAGCCGATGCCAAAAAAATCACCTCTCCGTTTGTCGAATATATCGGAAACGATAATCTGCCTTTTGGCGGCTGGTAACTCATGCACTCACTCTCCTTTGCAATTCAACACAACTACGATTTAAGCGACGCCGGAATTACCGTGCCAGCGCAATTACGCTCCGGCGACAATGTGGTGGACATCGCCGCCAAGTTGGACACCGGCGCGGATAGCTGCATTTTCGCCCGCGAGTATGGCGAACGGCTTGAGTTGGACATTGAAAGCGGGACGCCACAGTATTTTGGCACTGCCACAGGCCGCTTTTTGACTTTCGGGCATGAATTAACCCTCGACGTGCTTGGTTTTGCAACTGTCTCTACGGTGTATTTTGCTGAGGCGGCATATTTTCGCCGCAATGTGTTGGGGCGCATTGGCTGACTTGACCGCATAGCTTTGGGCTTGGTGGACTACGAAGGGAAAATGTACTTTAAACCTTTGTGGTAAAACACCCAGCCGTAATTACAACCCGCTGCGCACGATGTCATGCAGCCGCAGCAATCCCACGCACGCGCCGTTTGCGTCAACCACCGGCAGCACGGAAATTTGGCGCGGGCGGTCTTCCATCAGTCGCAGCGCGTCGAAGGCCATCATGTCGGGCGTGGCGGTGGTTGGGTCGGGCGTCATAACTTCAAGCGCGGTGACGATATGCCAATCCTTAGGCGCGGTGTTCTGCATAGCGCGGCGCAAATCGCCATCCGTAATAATGCCCAGCAACTTCCCTGCCTCATCTATCACGTTCGCCGCGCCGTAACCG
>JAYVJN010000114.1:0-3153 GCA_043769325.1 Acidobacteriota bacterium | reverse complement strand
GACGCCGAAGAGTTTGGGCGGCTGTTGGGCGCGGCGCGGCGCGTGTTGCGCGCCATCCGCGAGATGCCCAAGCCGGTCTTGGCGGCCATCAACGGCCCGGCGGCGGGCGCGGGGCTGAATCTGGCGTTGGCCTGTGATTTGCGTCTGGCTTCGGATAAAGCCACATTTGCCCAATCTTTCGCCAAAATCGGGCTGCACCCGGATTGGGGCGGCACTTACTTTTTGCCGCGCCTGGTGCCCTCCAACATCGCGTGCGAGATGTTTTTTCTTGGCGACGCACTCGACGCGAACCGCGCCTACCAACTCGGCCTCGTCAACCGCGTTGTGCCGCATAACGAACTGGAAACGGAAACCCGCTTGCTTGCCTCGCGCCTCAGCCACGCGCCGCCCATCTCCGTCGGCGGCGCGAAGCAAGCCGTTTACCAAAGCGAACGGGCCACGCTCGACGAGATGCTCAACTACGAACTCGAAGCCCAACTCCGCTGCTTCCGTTCGCAAGACATGAAAGAGGGCCTCCGCGCCTTTCTCGAAAAGCGCGCCCCGAAATTCACCGGACAGTAAAATTTGGTGTAAACTCTTGCCGAACACTGACACACGACAGAAAATGTATGTTCTTGAAAGAAATAAAGCTAACTAACTTCAAATGCCACAGCAATCTGGAATTGAATTTTGAGACCGGAGAAAGCAAAAAACCGATTCGGCATATGACCTTTCTCCTCGGCGAAAACGGCACGGGCAAAAGCGCGTTGTTAAAAGCCATCGGTTTGGTTACGGCGGGCAGCACGGCCTTGGGAGAGTTGCTGGGAACGGCGGATGACTGGATTAAAAACGGCGCGTCTTTTTGCGGGATTGAAGCGACCTTGACGACTGCGGAGGGGGAAGAGCGCAAGATAAAACTCCATATTGACAGGGGGGCTCATCTCAGCGAAATCATCGGGAAAAACCTGGAAAGTTTGCAGCTTATAGATGACGCTATCTCACACGCCAGCCGGAATTATTTTGTTGTCGGATACGGCGCATCAAGGCGGCTGAACCGCGATTTGCAACTTGCCGGCGCGTCGGAACTCTCCAACGCGCGCGCCAAACGGGTAAAATCGTTGTTTAACCCGGATGCCGCCCTGGTTTCGTTGAGCAATTGGGCGATGGATTTGGACTACACCGGAAAGGGCGAAGGACTCGCCGCCGTCAAGCGGGCGTTGAGTGAATTCTTGGTTGATGACGTTAACTTCAAGGAAATTGACCGCGAGAAAAAACAGCTAATTTTCACCACGCCGGACGGCGACGTTCCTTTGACGCATTTGAGCGACGGTTATCAGAACGTGGCCGCCTGGGTAGGCGATTTGATGTTTCGCGTCAATCAAACTTTCGACGATTTCAAAAAACCGCTCAATGCGCGTGGCCTTTTGCTGATTGACGAAATTGATCTCCATCTGCATCCCAAATGGCAACGCCGGCTGCACATATTTTTGACCACTAAACTGCCCAATTTCCAGATTATCGCCACCACCCATTCGCCCCTGACCGCGCAGCAGGCCGCCGAAAACGAACTTTACGCTTTGCAAAGGGACGGCGCACAAATTGACCTGGTTCCTTTTCGCGGCGCGCCCAACAAAATGTTGTTGCATCAGATTTTAATGTCGCCGGTTTTCGGGCTGGAAAGCGACGAATCGCTCGTGGTGGAAGAGGCCAAAGCAAAGCGGCGCGAAATTAGTCTCCAAGGCAAGAAGCCTACCGCCGCCGCGAAAAGGTCGTTCGCCGTTCAAGAAAATATCCTCAGTGAAACGACAATGAACATCCGCAGCAACGCGCTTTTCAGCCAGGAAGATTTTGAGTTGCTACGCGCCATCAACAAAGAACTGAAAGCCAAGAAATAAGCAGCGCAAATGATACCGCTTACCAGAATCAGAACCGCACCACCCGTTCACGCCAATTTTTTTGGCGCGAAACGAACCGCCGTCAACCTCAAACTCCTCAAACAAAAACGCGACGGCAAACTGGAAGCCGCCGGCGAAAAGAAGTGGGACAGCGGGTTTTGGAAAGAATCCAAAGACCAACTTTTAGCCGAGACGCACGACAAATGCGCCTACTGCGAAACTCCGACCAAAGTAGTGACTTACGGCGACGTGGAGCATTTTCGCCCCAAAAGCGTCTATTGGTGGCTGGCCTATTCTTACGAAAACTATCTCGCTTCGTGCGCCATTTGTAACCAAAAATATAAAAAAGATTTCTTTCAATTAGCCGACGATACGTTGCGAATCTCAGGCCCCGTCGTGGACGACCTAACCGACGCCCAACTGAAAACCCTGGCGCGGACTTTGACCGTTGACCCGGTTAAAAACGCGACGGGCAAGGAGTTACAGGAACTTATCAGCGACCTTAAAGCGGAAAACGCGCTCCTTATCAACCCCTATTTCGACGACCCGGTTATCTCTTTGGCTTACCGGCCCATACTTGAAAACAAAGAAGTGCTGGTTATCCCAACCGCGCCGGAATTTAAGCTGGTAGTTGCAGCCTGCGAAGAGCTATTCGGTGTCAACCGTAAGGAACTCTTGGATTTACGGTTTCAGTGGTACTGTTTTTACATGACTATGAAGCATACCCTAGAGGATGGCGGCATATCTGCCAACACCCGCCTGATGAACCAAAACCGGCTAATCCAGATGACCGCCGCCAAGTCTGCCTACGCCGGGATGATTCGCTATCTTGAAACCGTGCCGCTAGCTGAGTTGCCTTGGGATTTCAACATTCAAATTGACCTGTAAGAGCCAAGCTAACTCCGCTGCTTCCGTTCGCAAGACATGAAAGAGGGCCTCCGCGCCATACACATCGCAAGAATGTAGCGGCTGTGGACACAGGATGAAAAAGGCCGCAACGCGGCAGTAAGCAGTAGGCAGAGGCAGTAGGCAGCAAGAAGCCGCGTTGCGCTAACACAGGCGCGAACCGCCGCCGCCGCCGAAGTCTGCGCCAATGACGCGACCTTCGCGCTTCGCCAGCGGACAGTAAGCAGTAGGAAGTAGTTGCTGCCTACTGCCTCTGCTTACTGCCACTGGCTTCCTGGCGGAAAAACCTTGTCTCCGTGCCACCGGCTCACGCCTGGCGGCGTTCGCGGCACGCTGGGAAGCGTGCGCTCCCGGCCCAGACCTAATCAGTTAC
>JAYVJN010000113.1:0-6570 GCA_043769325.1 Acidobacteriota bacterium | reverse complement strand
CGCAATTGGCAGAACTCTACACGGTTCGCAGTCCGCCAGAAATGGTCTCCGAATTTCTGGCGGAAAATAGATACCTGGTCAAATTGCTCAAAGAAACGCGCCGCCGCATAACGCATTACTTCGGGGCTGAAACCAAGCCGCTTTTGGAACTTGTTTTCATTCCTGAGACCGATATTTTAGACAAAATCTGGGTCTTGGTTCCTACAAAACTTTCCGCCGAGGCAGCTTTAGCCATTTTAGACCGCTTTGATGAGGCATGGTGGCTGGATGCCTGTGTTGAATCTAAAGGCAATTTGAACATTGGGTTGGAGTATATTCGATGACCTTTGACTGGGAGGAATACTACGCTTTAGCCGTCCGGTTACGTCAAGAGAAAGATGAGGCGGCGCAGCGTTCTGCCATCAGCCGCGTTTACTACTCCGTTTTTTGTCAGGCGCGTAACTATTTACAGGAAGAAGGCTTTCAGATTTCCAGCATGGGGCCTGGCTCGCATCGCCAAGTTTGGGTTACGTTTCTCAATCAGGGGAGGACGTTGCGCGGCATTTCCGCGAAAGGCGAACGATTACACCGCAATCGCATCAAAGCGGATTATCTGGACGAAATTGCTGGCCTCAATTCCTTAGTCAAGGATTCATTTGAGGTAGCAGATATAATTTTGCATTACCTGGCGCAAGCCCGAAATGCCCGCCACGACTTGAATTAACCAACCGAATTGTCGGGAAAGAATCATGCTGCCTAGCGTTGCCGCGCACACACTCCGGCAAACCATCACCGATAGCCAAGAGTTCCAACAACTTGCTGCCGATATACGGCGCGGGGCGCGAGTGGTGTCTCTGGGCGGTTTGTCGTTGGGGCCGGCGCGGGCTTTGGTCTTGGCGGCGTTGCAACAAGCGACGGGCCGCCGTTTTGCGTTGGTGGCAACCGCCAACCGCGATTTGGAGGCGTGGGAGACGGACGTGCGTTTCTGGCGTGAAGCATTGGGCGGCGCGGGTGAGGTCTTGACGCTGCCCGCCGTCGAAACCGACCCTTACGCCGCCGCTTCGCCGCACGCGGAACTGTTGGAAGAAAGGGCTTTAGCACTGTGGCGTCTGGCGCAAGGGGCCGGCGATTTCGTCTTGTTGTCGTCACAGGCGTTGGCCCAACGCGCTTTTGCGCCCGAAGAATTGAAACGCGCCGGAGCATTTTTACGGCGCGATGAAGATTACGACCTCAACGAACTGCGCGATAAACTCTTGGCCGCCGGATACTTGCGCGAAGACCCCGTCGGCGCGACGGGCGAGTTTAGTCTGCGCGGCGGCATTCTCGACGTTTGGCCGCCGGGCCGCGAATTTCCCGTGCGCGTGGAGTTTTTCGGCGACACGGTGGACAGTCTGCGCGAGTTTGACGCCGAAACGCAGCTTTCCATTAAACCTTTGAAAGAACTGGAAATACCGCCCATGCGCGAACTCTGCGCCGGCGCGGAGGATTTTCAGTTGTGGGCCGATTTCGCCCGCGAACACTGGGCTGACGAACGCTATAACCGCGCCCTGCGTGACCGCACGATTTACGCCGACGACGGCGAGACTTTTGCCGGTTGGGAATGGCTGATGCCCTTGTTGCACGAGCCTAAAGCCTCCGTCTTCGACTATTTGCGCGATACGGTTCTAATCCTTGACGAACCCGCGCTGGTCGAAAAACACCTGAGCGGTGTCTATGAAACGCTCCGCGCAAGCTACGCCGCCACCGAAGCCGCCGACGAACTCGGCCTCGCGCCGGAAAAACTCTACCTGACGCCGGAAGAACTGCGCGAAAAGCTGGCAGCCCTGCCGCGCCTTGAACTACGCGCCCTGGGCCGTGCGGCGGCGCAGACCGACGACGCGCTGGCGTTAGAAGTTCAAAGTTCAAAGTTCAAAGTTCAAAGTTTAGAAAAGCCCCAAAATTTCGACGACAATTCCCCACTTCCCACTCCCTACTCCCCACTTTTCCTTTTCCCATTGGTCGGCGATGTGCCGGAAGTTGAATGGAGCGCGCGGGCGGCGCGGCGTTATCACGGGCGTTGGCCGGAGTTGGCGCAGGAATTGAAGGCGGCCAAGGCGGAGGGTCGGGCGACGCTTTTGCTCACCCATACGCACGGCATGGCGGAGCGCGTGCGCGAGGTTTTATCCGAATACGACGCGGCCCCGCGTCTGTCGGAAACGGCTGAACTGGCGCAACTCCCCATTCATGCCGGGCCGCTTATCGCGTCGGGCTATCTGTCCGGCGGCTTCGCGTTGCCGAATGTCGGGCTGACGGTTTACGTCGAGGGCGACATTTACGACGACGCGGACTCGCCCGCTTACAAAGCCCAAAGCTCAAAGCTCAAAGCGCAAAAGCGCAAGACCAACTTCGGGGCGTTTTTGTCTGACTTCCGCGACCTTAAACCAGGCGATTTCGTGGTGCACATTGATCACGGCATCGGGCGTTTCGGCGGTTTGCAGACGTTGGCGATGCAGGGCCGCAGCAGCGAGTTTATGCTGCTTTTCTTTGCCGATGATTCTAAGCTGTTTGTGCCGGTTGAGCGTCTGGATTTGGTGCAGCGATATTCGAGCGGCGAAGGCCAACCGCCGACGCTGGACAAACTTGGCGGCATCGGTTGGCAAAAGACTAAGGCCAAAGCCAAACGCGCCATGCGCGACATGGCGGACGAATTAATCAAACTCTACGCCGAGCGCAAAATCGTTCGCGGCCATGCGTTTACGGCTGATTCGCCCTGGCAAGACGAGTTTGAAGGCGCGTTTGAATACGAGCCGACGCCCGACCAGGCCACTGCCATTGAAGACGTGAAGCGCGACATGGAAGCCGCAACGCCGATGGACAGATTGCTCTGCGGCGACGTCGGTTACGGCAAGACGGAAGTGGCGATGCGGGCCGCGTTCAAAGCCACGATGGAAGGAAAACAGGTCGCGGTGCTAACTCCCACCACCGTTTTGGCTTACCAGCATTTCGAGACGTTCCAACGCCGTTTCGCCGCGTTTCCTGTGAAAGTGGAACTGCTGTCGCGGCTGCGTTCGGCGAAAGAGCAGAAGGAAATCGTCAAACAATTGGACGCCGGCGCGGTGGACATCATCATCGGCACGCACCGTATTTTGTCCAAAGACATCGTTTTCAAGGACTTAGGCTTGGTCATCGTTGACGAAGAGCAACGCTTCGGCGTGGCCCACAAAGAGCGTCTGAAACACCTGAAAAAGCGCGTTGACGTATTAACTCTGTCCGCCACGCCGATTCCGCGCACGCTGAATATGTCTCTGATGGGAATGCGCGATATGTCCGTCATTGAGACGCCGCCGCGTGACCGTTTGGCGATAAACACGCAGGTCGTGCCGTCTTCGGAAAATGTCATCAGGGCCGCGATTGCCCAAGAAATGGGGCGCGGCGGGCAGGTCTTTTTTATCCACAACCGCGTGGAAACCATTGACGCCATTGCGGGTATGGTCAAACGTCTCGCGCCCGACGCCCGCGTCGCCGTCGGACACGGGCAGATGAACGAGGCCAAACTGGAAGAAATGATGCTCGATTTCGTGCATTACAAATACGACGTTCTCGTCGCCACCACCATCATCGAAAACGGCATAGACATCCCACGCGCCAACACCATCATCATAAACCGCGCCGATGCTTACGGTCTGTCGCAACTTTACCAACTGCGCGGGCGCGTGGGCCGTTCCAGCCGGCGGGCTTACGCTTATTTGCTGATTGCGTCGGAACAGGGTTTGACGCCGATTGCGCGGCGGCGTTTGGCGGCGATTCGTGAGTTTTCAGATTTAGGCGCGGGTTTCCGTATCGCCGCGCTGGACTTAGAGTTACGCGGCGCGGGCAACTTCCTCGGCGGCGAGCAATCGGGGCATCTGGATTCGCTCGGTTTTGATTTGTACGCGCAGATGTTGGAACGCACGGTGCAAGAATTACGCGGCGAGGCCATCGAAGATGAGCCAAGCGTGTCTATCAATCTGGGCGCGGATGTGACGATACCGGAAGATTACATCAACGACATGAATCAACGGCTGCGCGTCTATAAACGCATCGCCTCGGCCCGTGACGACGAAAAGCTGGCGCGGCTGCGCGACGAACTGCAAGACCGTTACGGGCGTCTGCCGCAAGCCGTGGAAAACCTGTTGAGTTACGCGCAATTGCGTCGCTTGGCCGAGGAAGTGGGCGCGATTTCGCTGGATAAGACGCCGCACGGTTTGGCCGTGAAACTATTTGAGAAGGCCCGCGTCGCGCCGGAAAAATTGCTGGAACTGCTGCAACAGCGGCCCGGCGTCACCTTTACGCCCAACGGCGCGTTGAAGTTGCCACTTGACGCAAACGAGCAAGAAAACCTCTTGGACACGGCGCGGAGCGTGTTATTGGCGATTCGCAGCGCGTGATTTGCCCCGCGCCGGTTGTCCGTTGCCGGTTTTTTAGGCACAATGCACAGTTTGATAAGTAATGGACTAATTTTAAGGAGTTCTGAGTCCCGCCTTTAGGCGGCTTTAATTTGACCAAGAAGCCGCCTAAAGGCGCGACTCAAAACTCTTTTTCTAAGGAGTTATACAAAGTGAAGTTAAGATTTTTACTGATGGTCTTGTTGTTAGCCGTTGCGCCGCTTTTAGCCGTCGCGCAGGAAGGCGAGCCGGTGGTGATTGATGAAGTCATCGCGCAAGTTAATAACGACGTAGTGACGCTCTCGATGTTGCGCCGCGCCAGCAGCGACGCCCTCGAAGCCTTCAAACAAGGCGGGGCCGACGAGAAAAAAGCTGCTGAGGAAGTAAACAAACGGCAAGCGGAAATCATTATTTCGCTCATTGACGAGCAACTGTTGGCGCAAAAAGCGAAGGAGTTGAACATCGAAGACGCCATTGAAGGCGAGATTAACCGCGAATTATTGCGCATCGCCGGTGAGTATAAAGTTAAGACGCTGGAAGAGTTATACGCTCTTATGCAGCGTAGCGGCGTAACGCCGGAATCGGTGCGCCGCAATTTACGCCTGCAATTCACCAAGGATTTTGTCTTACGCCAAGACCTTTACTCGAAAATTTACTTCACGCCTGAAACCGCCGAAGCGCAAGCCTATTTTGAGAAGAACCGCGACAAATTCAAACGCCCCGAAGTGGTGGAATTATCGGAAGTTTTTCTTGAGTTAGCGGGCAAAGTGCCGGAAACTGTGTTGGAAAGAGCCAGACAGGTTATCGCCGAAGCGCGTAAACCCAACGCGGACTTCAAAGTCATCGCCGCCACTTTCTCCGAACGCGCCGGCCCCGACGGGCGTTTCATCGCGTCACAGAGCGGGGGCAAAATCGGTAAATTTATCGTGCCGGATTTGCAACCTGAGATTGCCGCCGCAATTAAGCCGGTAGCCGTCGGTGGTGTTTCCGAACCCATCAAAACGCCCGAAGGCTATGTCATTATCCACGTTGACGCCCGCGCGTCCGGCAGCGATTCCACCACCTTTAACGAAGACCAGACGCGGCAAGCCATGTTAGCCGAGAAAGCCGAACCGGAACGCCTCAGATATATGGCGAATCTGCGCAAGGAAGCTTACCTGAAAATCGCCGAAACCTATCGCCCGACGGTTGACCCGCTGCTTTACAAAGACGCGCCCACCGAACAAACCGCCAACGCCAACGGCAAATCCGACGACAAAAAGAAAAAAGACAAGAAGAAGAAAAATTAATGGAAAATGGAGAGTGGAGAATGGAGAATAGAAGGCGGTTCTTAGGTTTCTTAATTCTCCATTCTCCATTACTTGGCCTCTTAATTCTCCATTACTTGGCCTCTTAATTCTCCATTCTCCATTTTCCATTCTCCATTAAAAACGTATGCGTCTTGATTTATTTCTCAAAGCCAGCCGTTTGGTTTTGCGCCGCACCGTTGCGCAACAGTTGTGCGATGCGAACCGCGTAGAAATTAGCGGCGTGGTGGCCAAATCATCGCGGGCCGTCAAGGTCGGCGACGAAATTACGGTGCGCCGCGCTGACCGCGTTTTAACGGTGCGCGTGCTGACGGTTCCCGCCACCAAACAGACCTCACGCGCCGACGCTTCCAACCTTTACGAAATCATACAAGACACGCCGATTGCGGACGAGTGGGCTTAAAGTGTCGCCTTGAATGGCAAGGACAAAACTTGTGAGCCTTGTTGCGCGAACCAACAAATTTCCTGGTCGAGCAAATCCGCCGTGAGCGTGTATGCGCCCGCCGCGCGCGGGGCCGGGTGTTCGAGCAATAGTTCGACGGTTTCGCCGGGGGCGACGGCCCCGGGCAGCATGGGTTTGCCGTGAAATTCTTCGATGGTCGCGCCCGCCGCGTCGAGGATTTTGACGCCCAAGCGCACGGTTCCGCGTGGCGCGGAGCGTTGGACAAGCCAGAGCGTGTCGCCCGTGTTCGTCAGGCGCAAGCGCAGCCGCAGGGTGCCGCCCGCCGTTACCTGTTCCGTCCATTCCAGAACCTCAAACCGCGCGGACAAAACCGAAGGGCGGCGCGAATCCGGCACGGACGAGGCCGCTGCGCCATCGGTTATCTTCTTGCACAACAAATAGTTGACGGGTTCGGGCGCGACGGGCAAGCGGTTGTCTT
>JAYVJN010000112.1:0-2935 GCA_043769325.1 Acidobacteriota bacterium | reverse complement strand
GTAAGATTACTCATGTTTCTCCTAAGTTATTTATTTGCTTCGGTAAGAGCGCTTAAAATGTCATAAGACAGGCCCTCGCCGGTGTATGTGCGAAAAAGTGTATCGGTCTCAGTATTGCTCAAGAGCGTGACGCTGTATTTATCCTCAGGCGCGATGATATTAAGGTTGCAAAAGCCCCCGATATTGCCTTGCCGCTCAATCAAGCGATGTTTTTTACCGTCGGCAAGTTTCAGTGTGTAAGCCCAACTGCCGAAAGCGACAAAGCCTAGTTTGGCGGATGGCGTAAACATCTCGGCGGTGGCTTTAGGCGACAGCAATTTATTGGACATCAAGGCTTTATTCCACAGCCACATATCTTCGGCGGTGGAATACATCGCGCCCGCCGAGGAGTAGTTTTGCACGCGGTAATACGGCTCGTTCTGCGGCTGATTCGCGCCTTTAACGTAGCCGGCGGCCAGATTCGGAATGATGTCTTCGTGGCGAATGAGGCCGCTGTTTTTCATGCCCAACGGCGAGAGTATTCTTTCGCGCAAGACCCGCTCGTAACTTTGGCCGGTCACTTTTTCAATTATCGCGCCGAGGATGATGAAATCGGCGTTGTTGTAGTTAAAACGGCTTCCGGGTGCAAAAGTTAAATCGCCGCTGAAATAGGTTTTAACCACATAATTCAACTCGCTGAGTTTGGCTTCGTCCAATTGGTAAAAGGCCAAGTCGTCACTTGAAGGCAGCCCCGAAGCACTGTTGAGCAAATCACGGAGGCGAATTTTACGGCCCGTCTCAGCGCGGTATTCCGGCAGGTATTCGCTGATTGTCGCGTCAAGGCTTAACTTGCCGCTTTCTACCAGTTGCATCACCAGCAAAGCGGTAAATTGCTTAGTGATAGAGCAAATTCTGAACCGTGTATCCAGACGGTGCGGGATGTTCCACGTCCGGTTGGCCAGGCCCACTGCGCCCGCGTAAATTAATTTGTCACCCTGCGCCACCAAGACCACGCCCGAAAATTCGCCTTTGGCGTGAGCGGTTTGTACGAGTCGGGCAATTTTTCCCTGGCGCATATCGGCGGCAAACCCTACCAGGCCCGAAAAAAGAAGCAGCACGAAGGCAAATTTAAGTTTAGTCAAGTAACTTTCTCGCTTTCAATAGTTGTTATATCTGCGATTTTATAATCGCTATAACAACTCCAGCGGATTCACTTTTGGTTTAAGGCGCGCGGCGTTTGAAGTACAACGCCTCTAGGCCGTTGTTGGCTTTGAACTCAAAAGGCCCGGCGGTGGCTAATTCCCAGCCGGTGTTGCCCAAAGCGGCTATTTTCTTGGCTAAGGCCCCGCTTGCCGTCGCGTTTTCCGTGACTGTTTCCGTGTTGCCGCCGGACAGATAGCGCACAACGTATTCGCCGCGTTAGGCCGCCGGCCCGCTGCCGTTGCGGGTAATAACGCAGTATTCCCAATGCCTTGAGGCGGGCGCGGGCTGTTGTTGCGCTTGCGACGCGTAATTAAACCCGACGCTCAAGCCTAGAGAAATTACAAGGTAAGTAAAATAACAGTCATAGATGGTGATGACAAGGCAAATATGTCGCCTCATAACAACAAGTTGGGCTATACCCTACGGGGCAGACGTGAAACCGGCCCGCAGCAGCAGTTTTTCAGGGGTTAATCGTCAAACGGGTGACGAATTTTGTTTGCCTTACAGGGCTTGGCGACGTGACGGCCAGGCGCAAACCGCGTTCTTCGCGCGGGCCTTGGTCAACTGCGCCGGGGCGTCCGGGCGCGGTCAGGAAATTAGTTTCTATGCGGGTTGCGGGATTGGCCGGAGACTGAATAGTAAGCTCAAGCGAAGGGCCGGTTTCGAGCCTGAAGGAATTTCCTTTTAAGGGCGCAATGCTGTTATCGGCGTGCCAGAAGAACGTGGGGCGGCTGGGTTTATCGGTCACTACTTCATCAGTCACGGTAAACGAACCAGGCGCGGTGAAAGTTAGTTGGCGGATAAAGCGGCGGACACCGATTTCGGGTTCGTAGGCGGCGGCGGCGTCAGCCGTGAGCGACACCTGGCGGGCGCTGAACGAAGTGGCGGTTAGCCGAATCCGGTTGAGCCGGTGATAGGGCACGCCGGCGAAAGCATCGTGGCCTTTGCCTTCCAGCCCTTGCCCGCGTCCGTCGAAAACCAAGGTGTTGTGGTGTTCGGTCAGCGGCACGCCGGCATAGCCGGAATCGCCCGTGAGATATTTGCCGCGTGACCATAAGATGAGGCTGGCGGCGTCAGGGTGCGCGTGACCGGAGGATAAACGCCATTCGGGAAACTGTTTTAGTTTTTCGTTAGCGGCGTGGCCTTCGGGCGGGCCGCATTTGAAGGCAAAAGCGGTAGCGTCATCGTCCCAGCCGCTGCGCCAGTAGGCAACTTCGTGGTCGGGGAAATAATGCCAGCGCAATTGTTTTGTGATGGGCTGTGGTTTGAGTTGCGGGTTATACCAGATAAAAGTCCAAAACTCTTCGGCGTTGACCTGGCCTTTGCTTTTAAGCCAGGCGGCCACACCTTGCGCGGCAGGGTTTTGGTAAACGTCGGCCAGGCGATAGAGGATGTTGTAGTTACTGCGAAAATGACCGTTGAGGCGTTCGCGTTGGTAATCTTCGCCCTGCCGTGAGCGGGTCACATTGCCGGCGTAGATGTCGCCAAAATCGAAATTAAATTCGCCGCCAGGCAGCGTCGCGTGGGCGACGTAAGTGTGTGATTGCCGCAAACCGGGCGTTGACAAATAGAGATTTTCGCCCGTCGCGTGGAGGTGCGCGTCGAGGTAGTGGGCCAGCCAGGGCGTCGAGAAAATCCAGTATTCCATTCCTTCATAGTAATAACCGTCGTCGGAATAAGTCGCCAGAACGCGGTCAAAGACGGCGCGGGCAAGCGCGGCCCACTGTTTGGCCTCGTCGGTTTCGTCGTAGAG
>JAYVJN010000111.1:0-7673 GCA_043769325.1 Acidobacteriota bacterium | reverse complement strand
GGTATGCGCCCGCCAAAATTTCCGCCATATTGATTCAGACGGATTTTGTTGCGTCTATCAGGCTCAAAGCCAGTGACCGGATTACGGGTTAAATCACGGTTATTATACCAGTAGGCCGCATTTAAGGCCGTGTTTCGATGCTGCCAAAACAGCCCGCCGTGATAATCATTAGTCCCTCGTTTAGTGACAAACTTGAGTTGCACCGCGCCGTCGCCGCCGCTTTCTGCGCCCGGATTAGAGGTGGAAACCGTCACTTCCTCAATCGCGTCTATACGCGGGCGAACGTAAGTAAAATAACCGTCGCTGGAACGCAAAACATTGTCCTGCACATCAACACCGTCAATGGTGATGCTCAAAGAGCCTTTAGGCAGCCCGTTGATAGAAGAACGGCGCGGCGCGCCAACGCTGGCGGTGCCAGGTAACAACCCCACCAAATCAAGCGCGTCACGCGAAGCGATAGACGTTTCGGTAATTTGCCGGCCCGTTATGCTTGTGCCAACAGTGGCGGTCTGGGTTTGCAGCACTTCGCCGCCGCTTGATATTTCAACTACTTGGTCAACAGCACCGACTTCCAAAGCGCCATCTACCGTAGTTGGCAAACCAACGTCAACTTTGACGTTGCTAATCACTGCTTTCTTAAAACCATTCGCCGTTATGGTTACAGTGTAAAAACCAGCAGCGACCGCTGGAATACGATAAACGCCGTTATCGCTTGATGTGGCCGTGAATTCCTGCCCGCCCTGTCCCTTTACAGTAACGGTGGCATTTGGAATTAGCGCCCCGTTGGGGTCGCTGATAGTTCCGGCGATGCTGCCGGTTGTTTGCGCCGAAGCAAACACTACGCACGACAAAATCACCAAAATTAAACTTACAAATCTTTTCATTTTCCCTCCGAAAGTAAACTCAAATTTCCCCGTTTGACAATATTGACAAAGAAGGCGGCGCATTCCGGTGAGACGGAACAAGCGAATTAATATTTATAATTTCCCCTGGTTGATAAAGGTATAATCTTTTAATATGAGGCAAATATTGTGCCAAGAAATCGCCCGCAACGATTACTCTTGCGTTGTCATTGTTTTACTTTTATTACAAGTTAAATGTCACAGGGCGTGGTGCTTAAATAATGTTAATATTTTGTATTTCTCTCCAAAATTCTGAATATCCGAGCGGCTTTTCTTACCTTGCCTAATACAACAAACGCTACAATTATCTTGCTTGATAACATCCGACCTGGTATGCTGTGCGAATCAAAAAGCTAGGCGCAGCGTTAGGCTGTGTTACATGATATTTTTGTTTAAGTTGAGGCAAACCCTATGAGATATTTTGTTCTGATTACCCTTTTATTGTTTACTTTAGCAGGCTCCACGACAGCGCAGCAATCACGCCGCGCCGTCGCGCCGAACAAAACCAAAGCTAAACTAAAACTAAACCGTCGGGTCATTGCCAAGCAGCAACCAGCCAATGCGCTAATCAGGCCCGGGGTGCCTTCAGAAAAAGGCGATGAAGCCGATAACGAAGCCCGCGCGGATTGGTTTTTATATCCGCGCCAGTTCCCTTTCGGCAAAATCCCCGACGGCGCGCGGCGACGGGCCTGGGACGCGGCGCGTCCGCAAGCCGGCTTGAATACGCCGCAGGATGACAGCCCGCGTCACTGGCGCAGCATCGGCCCCATTGGAGTTAATTCCGCCTTCCCCAACAACTGGGGCAAGACTAGCGGACGCCTCAACGCCATCGCGGTGGCGCCCAACGACCCGAATCTGATTTTACTCGGTTCAGGGACGGGCGGCATCTGGCGCTCAACTGATGGCGGCGTTAATTTCGCTCCTGTCAGTGACAACGCCAGCGAAACGAACGTCGGTTCTATCGCCTTTGCGCCCAGCCAGACTTCGGTTGTTTACGCTTCGATGGGCGACGCCTTTAACGGCTATCTCGGCTCCGGCGTGCTGAAGTCAACCGACGCCGGCGCGACCTGGGCGCGGGTGAGCACTGCCGCCACGCTGCCTGAAGGTAGTTTTAATTTCAAAATTCTGGTTGACCCGCAAGACCCTAACCGCGTCTATCTCTCGCAATCCTCCTACAATCCGCGCGATGGCAGCGCGGTTATTGTTGGCGGCATCTTTCTTTCCACCGACGGCGGCGTAAACTGGACGAAAACCTTTGACGGGCAATGCCGCGATTTGGCGATAAATCCCGCCGACCCGAATATTTTGTATTTGGCCGCGCGCCGTTTTCAGGTGGCCGGTTCAGCTACAACGGGCGTCTATCGCTCAACCAATCGCGGGCAAACCTGGTCTTTGCTCTTGGCTTCACCTTTAGCGACGCCTTCCGACACGCGCCTGGCAGTCACGCCCGCAGACCCGCAACGCATCTATTTTTACACCGGCTTGACTACCGGCAGCTTACAGGTTTTGGTCAGCGCGGACGGCGGCGCAACCTGGACGAATCGCGGCGCAAACGGCATTGACCCCGGCCAATTCGCCTATAACTCTTATATTGTCGCCGACCCCGCCAACGCCAATACGCTTTACGTTGGTTCGCGCGACGTTTACAAAAGCGTGGATGGCGGCGTTTCTTGGACGAATATCACGCGCAGTTTCAACGGCGCGAATTTTGGCTACACGCCGACGCAATCCAACGCGCACCCCGACCAACACGCTTTCGCCTTCGCGCCTGACAATCCCAATACCATCTACATCGGCAACGACGGCGGCATTTACAAATCCACCAACGCCGGCGCCGGCTTTACCTCGCTCAACGCCACGCTCTCGCTCTCGCAAGCCGTCGGGTTTACTTTGCATCCGACAGATAACAACATCGCCTACATGGGAACTCAGGATAACGGCACGCAGCGTCGTCTGAGCGGCACTAATTGGAGCGAATTCATTAGTGGCGACGGCGGCAACAATGTGATTCCCCCCGGTAATCCAAGCAAGGTCTTTACCACATATGTGTACGGCGCGATTTACCGTTATGGCAACAACGGGCAGACATTTGAAGGACAAGTCGGCACGGAAACGACCTTTGGCGAATCAGCAACCAGCCCGCGTATCGCTTTTTACCCGCCCTTTATTGGCAATGGCGTGGACGACACTCTCTATTTCGGCACTTACCGCTTGTTTGTCAGCACAAACTTGGGCGCAAGTTGGACGGCCCCCGCCGGCGTTACCGATTTAACCAATGGCGGGACGGATGTTTTGAATGCCATCGCCGTCGCCAAATCGAATATCAATGTAATTTACACCGGCTCGCGGGCGGGTCGCGCGCTGCGTTCTAACGACGGCGGCGTGAATTGGGCGAATATCACGACAGGGTTGCCCGTTCGCGCTATCACGGCTATCAAAGTCAGCCCGACCAACGCGGCGACGGCGTGGCTGGCGGTTTCCGGCTTCGGTTCGGGCCACATCTACAAAACTTCCGATGCGGGCGCGACCTGGGTAAATATCAGCGGCGATTTGCCTAATATCCCGGTCACGGCTATTTTGCTCGACCCGATTGACAGCACCACGCTTTACCTCGGCACGGATTTAGGCGTTTTCCGTTCGGCGGCAGGCGGCAATACTTGGGCGCACTTTAATTTCGGCATCCCGCCGGTTCCCGTCACGCAATTAGTCGCCAACACGAAAAACCGTATTATGGCCGCCACTTACGGACGCGGCATCTATGAAGCCATCAACCCCATTGACGACGCCCGCACTTTCGTGCGCAACCATTATGTGGACTTTTTGAACCGCGAACCCGATGTCGCCGGCGGCGATTACTGGACGGGACAACTTACGCAATGCGGCAGCGATGAGGCTTGTCTGCACCAACGCCGCATAGATGTGAGCGCGGCATTTTTTGTTGAGTTGGAATTTCAGGCCACCGGCGCATATGTCTATCGTATGTACCGCGCCGCCTTTGGCGCACGGCCCACTTACGCGCAATTTTCGCCGGATAGAGCCCAGGTCGTCGGCGGGCCGGATTTGAACCAAAACAAACTGGCCTTTGCCACCGTTTTCACGCAAAGGCCGGAATTTATCGCCCGCTACCCGCTAACGCAGACGGGCGAACAATTTGTGGACGCGGTGTTACTGACCATCCAGCAAAATTCCGGTGTCAACTTGCAAGCCGAACGCGCCGCACTCATCAGCACTTTCAATTCCGGCGGGCGCGCGCTCGTCATGCGCAATGTGGCCGACCTGACAGCATTGGCGCAAGCCGAATACAACCGCGCTTTCGTCTTGATGCAGTATTTCGGCTACCTGACCCGCGACCCCGACCAGGGCGGTTATGATTTCTGGCTCAACATACTGAATCAGCAACCCTCTAATTTCCGAGGTATGGTCTGCGCCTTCCTGACCTCCACCGAATATCAACGCCGCTTCGGTATCGTCGCCACCCGTAGCAACACGGATTGTGGCTAAACCATTGCTCACGAACAAGTAAGCCCACGCCTAAAGAAATAAATCTTTGGCGTGGGCTTGTTTTATTAGCTCACATTGCGGATAGTATGCGCCATACCGCGCTTTTACCGCCCGCAAAGCTGCCAGTGAAACAATCGCTAAGTTTTTGCTCTTTTTCGCACGACGGCAAGAATATTGAGAGGCAATTATTTTGCTGCCGACAGTTTTCGGCTGGCTATTTTGGCGTCGCCCATGAGTTTATAAACGGGTGCTGGTTTGCTGGTTTCCAGAGCAGCATCGAGGAAGTTCCAGGCGATTAGGCCGTCATCGCTTTCAGGTTCAAGCAGGTAAGCGGCCAGAGTGCCAAGTGGTTGCGCCATCTTTACCAACACCGAACCGACGGGAAAAGTTACGGTTTCCGTCTTATACCGACCTTTGAGTCGCACTTCATTATGGCCTTGAAACGGACGCGGGGCGCGGTTTATCTCGCCGATGGTGAAAATTTCTACTTCAACCGTCAACGGCGCGGTCAGTTCTTCCACCGCGACGCCGTGAGCCAACAGTTTTTCCACGACAATTTTCGCATTTTCCTCGCGGCGCAAGAGATAAGCGCGGGGCGTGGTGACGCTGCGAGTAGCGGCAAACAAACCGAAATCCGGCATCATTACCGGCGTGAATTTGTTCTCCGCCATTACCGTCATATCCTTGCCGTTGCGCGGGTTTCTTTCCTTTGTGACATCGCCCACCAGAATTTCTACGGGTTTCGGCAATGATTCCGGCTTATATTCAACGCCTAACGGAAACGAGCCGCGTTTGACGGCGGTTTTGTCGGCTTGTTTCGTAACCGCCACAATCTCTTTAGCTTTTTCTGCCGCGTAACGGAAAATCTCCTCGACAAAGGCTTCGGTGACGGCAATGCGCCGTTGAAAGGAAAGATAGCTGTAAGCCTCAGACAAAATCGTCAGGCGGTTGCGCAGTCCGACGTAATTTTGCCCGATGCGCGGGGCATGAGTGAAGGCTTCCCAGGTTCGTTTGTCGGGTTCGCCGGGCTTGGGGGCCGGCGCGGAAAAGTTGCCGTAATAATAGCTGCGGAATTTGTGGCGCGTGAGCATAGCCTGAGTCAGCGCGGGCATCATCTTGTCGCGGTGAAAGGCAGCCAGCGGCGCGTCAGTCGCGGGGTTGAGCGGAATCGAATAGGTCAGATGATAACCGTGATAGGAGCCGTTGGTGGTATGTAAATCAACCGTCAGATGCGGGTCCCAACGATTGAACAGACCAACTAACGCGGTGGCTTCGGGCGTGTCCAGTTTCATGTAGTCGCGGTTGAGGTCGAGGCCCTGCGCGTTCTCGCGCGAACCGACGCCGGCAATCGGCCCATACTGCGCCGTGCGGTTTTGCACATTAAACTTTTCGTTGCCGTCCGCGTTGTAAATCGGGGCGATGAGAATGACAATTTTCTTCAAGAGCGGCTGCAAATCGCCGGTCAACAGACGCCGCGCCAAGACCTGCACCGCCTCTTTGCCTTCCACTTCGCCGGCGTGGATGTTCGCCATGATGAACACAACCGGCTTGCCGGATTTATGCGCCGCCTCCGGCCCGGCGACTAAGGGCTGCGAGATAACCGCTAACGGCATTGCGCGGCCCTCTTTGGTCTGGCCGAAAGTCTCCATCCGCAACCATTTGCTACGCTTTTGCAGTTCGCCAAAGAAGTTTACGACTTCATCATAGCGGCTGGTTTCTTCGTAATTGGAGAGTTCCGCGCGGGTGCGCAAATCGGTTTGAGCAGTGGTCATAGCAACACTCATTAACAACAAAAATAACAGGGCGACGATTTTCATAGCGGTGCGTAGGGGCCGACCTATGTGTCTGCCCCGTCCGGCGACGTAATACGGGGCGACGTAATGCGGGGGCAGACACATAGGTCGGCCCCTACCGTCGTCATTGGCATTCGGCGTTGGTGTGCGTGAAGACGGGACTAAAGCGTTGTTGATACTCCTGTGAAGTGATGAATGAACAGACCATGCCCTCGTAGTTGCCGCCGCGTCCACCGAGCGAGTTGAGCCAGAAATCGTAACCGGCCTGGTCAATTTCGCGCCGCAGATAGCCAAAATACTGCATCAGGACAAAGCCGCGATTGTACTCCGCATTACGAAACTCTGCGCTATCAGAGACTAGCCGCAGGACGCGGGCGCGGCTGGCGTTGGCGTTGAAATCGTTTATCAAGGTCTGGCGCAGGGCCGACAAGTTGACCGCGCTGCCTTGTAAAACCGTTGCCAGCAAAGCGTCTATAAACTGCGCGCCGGTTTGGGTTGCGGGATAGCGGTTGGTGAATATTGTTCGCGTGACAAACTCTTCGACAAACGCCTGTTGACCGGCTTCGAGCGTTGCGCTGCCCACTACGCGGGCGCGGTCGGGCATGAAATCAACGTAGGCGGGCAGTTGTCCGAAAGCGGCTTTGTAGAGGCGATAGACGTAGCCGCCGGATTCCTGAAACTCGGATTCGACGAAGAAGGCCGCCGAAACGTCGCGCCGGCGGCTTCGTTGGCACGCCACATCCGCGCCGCAAGCCGTGATTTGCCCGGTCCAGTAAGTTGTGCCGGCCACGTCCGGTTCGCGGGCGAGAAAATCAAGGTATTGCTGGCGCACGAAAAACGGCGCGGTGTCGGAAGGATTAGCCGTCGGCGCGGCGGTGTCGTTATCCTGAATGGTCAGAGTGGCCGTCGTTTGCCCGCCCGCCGCCGTGCCGACGGGGTTGCTCAAGTTTAGGTTGAGGGTCTCGTTGCCTTCAACGTAAACATCATCTATCAAACTGACAATAAACGTCTTACTGGTTTCGCCCGCCGCAAAATCGAGCGCGCCGCTAGAGAGTATGTAATCCGCGCGCTGCTGGGCCGTGCCGTCGCTGGTGGTGAAATTGACGCGGGCTGTCGCGCCGGCCGCCGCGCCCGCCCGCGTGACGGTGACGGTAGCCGTCGGCGAACCTTCGTTGGCGGTGAAAGTCGCGCCGCTAAACTGCACCGTGCCGGTAGGGGCCACCGAACAGTTATAAGAATTGGCGAGTTTTACCGTGTCAATGTTCCAACCCGTGCCACCGGTGCCGTTGTCAGTGGCAAAACGCCACTTGAATTTGACGTTCTGGCCGTTGGCGGCGGCGGGCAAAACAACTGCCGTGGTGATGTAACCACCACTGTCGCCGTTCCAGGCCTGGCGTCCGGCCAACGCCGAACCGGTGGCGAGAACGCCGTTATAACCGCCGCTCACAAATTGCCCGCCGGCGGTAATTATGTCTTG
>JAYVJN010000110.1:0-6825 GCA_043769325.1 Acidobacteriota bacterium | reverse complement strand
GGGCGAGAAGCGCGTTGTTTATTACGCCCCGTTGGGGCTACGTCGTGTTATCCCAATATGCCTGTGGCTTCACCACAGGCTATTACATTATGCCCCGTTAGGGCTGGGGTTGCGTAAAAAAGCCGCGCGGTTTTCATGCCGCGCGGCTTATGTTATTTGTCAAATTCTGTTTAGAACTTGAATTTGATGGACAATTGCAACTGTCTGGGGTCGCCCACGCCCTGGCGCAAGAAGCCGTCGAAGTTGAAAAGCCCGGCGGCAACGTTCGGGTTGATACTGTTTACCGTGTTGAAAGTATTGAACATTTCAAGCTGCGGAATCAACTCAAAGCGTTCACCAAATTTGAATGATTTCAGTAAACGCCAGTCAAACGAGAAATACTCGTTATTCTTGCGTAACGTGTTTCGATTCGTGGCCGTGCGCCCGCTGGCCGGAGTGATGGGTTGCGCGCTGCGGGCCTGAATGCGTGGGGCAAAGGTGAAACCGGCGCCGAGGTCAATCTGACTGACCAGATTGAATTTGTGGCGAATGTCGCGGTCAGCTAAGGAATAGTCCAGGCTCAGATTGTTGATGTCGAAAGAGCGGTCGGTGAAGGGATCGCGTTCGTTGGAGTCATCGTCACGGTCTTTTGCGTTGGTGTAGTTGACATCCACAAAAATGCGCTTGCTGTAGCGGGTGCGCATCCCTGCCGTGATGCCATTATAGAGCGATTTGCCCTGTGAACCGATGATGAACACATCGCCCAGAAACGGCGCGAAATTGGGGCCGCGTCCGAGGTTGATAAAGCGCGTCAGATGCACGCCTTTCGAGTGGGTAAAGTCTAAATAGAACGAAGTGTTCTTGGCAATCTCCTGCTCAAAAGCGACGTTGGCTGTGTAGATGCGCGGGTTTTCGTAGTCGCGGCTGAAAGCGCGGACGCCCGAAAAACAAGGGAACGGATTGGTGCGCGTGCCCGCAGTGCAAGTGCTGGCGGTGGGTGTGACCAAACCGGGGTAAGTCGGCAGCACGGTGGGATTGGCAAAACGTCCGCCCGCGATGGTCTGTTGCTGCACGCCGTTGGTAGTTATCGCGCCGACCTGCGTGAGCATATTCTGGCGCGCGTAATAGATGCCGTAGCTGGCGCGGAGCACCGATTTTTGGTTATTCGCTATGTCCCAGGCAAAGCCTACACGCGGTTGGAATTGCTTTTTGGCGTTGGGAATAGTGCCGTTTGACGGAAAACGCGGGTCGTTCAAGAACAACCCGTAAGCCGTGCTCGCCGGCGCAACCGTAACATCGGGAAAGATTTGCGCTTCCCAACGCAAGCCCAAATTCAAGGTGAAGTTGGGGCGCACTTGCCAACGGTCTTGGACAAAAGCCGCGTAGTCATCGTTTTTGATGTCCGATGCGCCGGCGGCGTCAGTCGCAAGACCGGTGCGGCCCGCGCCTTGCAAGAACAATAAAAGCGGGCTGCCGTTGGCGGTTGTGCCGGTAGGACAAGTAGCGGGCGCGGTAACGAAACTACCATTTGAGCAAGCCACTGTCTGTGGGCCGAAACCGCCCGACGCGGCGGGCGAGGCGTAACGCAAAAAGCCCGTTACGCTTTCAAAAAGATAACGGCCTGTGAAAAAGCCGCGAAAGACCTGGGCGTTTTGGCTGCGGATATATTCGCCGCCAAATTTGAGGGTATGTTTGCCTTTGATATACGAGAAATTGTTGCGCAATTGGAAGCGTTTGAAAACTTCGTCAACTCCAGGTTGTAAGAAGAACGGGTTGCCGAAACGGAACGTCGGGCCGAAGCCAATCGCGGTATCAGCCGGAACCTTCGATTGGGCGGCGGCGCGCGGGCGGTCTTCGCGGGTGAACGTAACTTGCAGTTCGTTCAGCTTGTTAGCCGAAATGGTGCTGAACAGCGTGTTATTGAGCGCGAAAATCTTGGAAGGGCCTTCCGTGCCGTTGGCGGAATTGCCGTATGTTGCCACGTCAAAGGTCTGGTTGGTGTTTTTGGAATAGACAAAGTTGATGGAAGTCGCCAGTTTGTTGCGCGGCGTAAAGTAGTTGTCCAATTTGCCCAAAAATGAACCGTTGCGAATCGGGCGCGTGACCGGCTGGCCCTCTTCCTGGTTGAGCCGCGTGCGGTAGAAATTCAGCAGCGCCAAGCGTTGGCAATCGGAACTGCCATTGATTAAGGCTTCGTTGGCGGTAATGGTCGGGGCTTGCACGGAACAAGGCGTGCCGATGGCCGCGCTCAGATTGGCGCGGGTGAAAGTCTCGCGGATGCCTTCGGTGGCAAAGAAAAAGAATGATTTGTCTTTCTTGATAGGCCCGCCGATTGAGCCGCCAAACTGTTCGCGGTGAAAATCGGTGAGCGGTTGCCCGTCGGAAGTATTCGCGGTCAGCTTTTCCAGGCGTTGAAAATGGAACAAGCTGCCGTGCACATCGTTAGTCCCGGATTTGGTGATAACATTGACGATGCCGCCCGCAGTGCGCCCGAATTCCGCGCTGGCGCCGGTGGCGATAACCTGAAATTCCTGTACCGCGTCGAGCGTGATGTCAACCGCCGAACGCTGGCCGCCGGCCTGTTCGCCGAAGAAACCATTATTGTAATCGCCGCCGTCAAGACTGAAATTATTGAACGCGCCGCGCTGCCCGTTAAAGTTGATTTCGTCGCCATCAGGCCCTTGCGTGATGCTGACGCCAGGCGTTAAAGTCAATAAATCCTCAAATTTACGACCCAGCACCGGCGTATTTTCTACCGTCGCCTGGTTAATAGTCGAACTGGATTCGGTTTTGATGGGGTCAATAACCGGCGCGCCCTCAATCGTTACGGTGGCGTTGATGTCGCCGGTTTTCAAGGCGAGATTGAGCGCGATTGTTTGCCCGACGGTAAGCGTCAGATTTTCTTGCACCAGCTTGGAAAAGCCGGATTTGCTGACCGTGACTGAATAACGTCCGGGTTGCAATTGCAAAAAGACGAAACGCCCGTCGGCGTCTGTGGTGAAAGAGTTAGCGGCGTTCGTGCCGAGGTTTTTGGCCTCAACTGTTGCGCCGGGCACAACCGCGCCATTGGCGTCGGTGACTGCGCCTTGAATCGCGCCGGAAGTGATGTTGGATTGCGCCCGCACGCTGCTCCACGCGCAGCCCGACGCAATCACCGCCAGCAAAACGCAAAGCAAACGCGCCGGCAGATTACTACGATACATAATTTTCTCCTCAAATGAAATAAGTTGAATCAGGGTTGGCAACAGGCGGCAAGCCCGTAGTTGTTACAACGACATTAAATGTAAACGGCATACTAAGCGCGGGAATTAAGCTTGTCAAACCATTCGCGCGGCACGTCTCGAATGTTACCATGAATTCAGACGGGGTTTAGCTGTGAGGCCGCAACGCGGCAGTAAGCAGTAGGCAGTTAAGAAGCCGCGTTGCGCTAACACAGGCGCGAACCGCCGCCGCCGTCGCGGTCTGCGCATAAGACGCGACCTTCGCGCTTCGCCAGTAGCAACATCTGTCTTTTTCTACTGCCTACTGCCTCTGCTTACTGCCACTGGCTTCGCGGTCTGTTTTGTTACACAAAATTAGCGCACTCCGGCTTGCCCTTCACGGTTGGCTCAACTATCATTAACGCTTAGTTCAGTTGGCTTAACCGGTTTCTCTTATCGGGCGGCAGGCGCAACCTTCGCGTGGCTTCTTCACACGCCTGGCCGCTCAGGATTTTAACGCAAACACCACCTCTTGAGGAATTTATGAAAAGTAACCAGAAGTTATTATTGACGCGCCTGCTGGCCTTGGCAGTCGGCCTGTTTTTATTCGCGGCGATGGCCTTCGCGCAATCGCAAGCCACCAGCGGCAACATCGAAGGCCGTGTGCTTGACCAAAATGGCGCGGCTATCCCAAATGCCGGCGTAACCGCGAAAAACCAGGCAACTGGCTTGGAAAAACGCGCCACATCAGATGGTAGCGGCAACTATCGGCTCATATTGCTTCAACCCGGCGCATACAATCTGACGGCGACGGCTAACGGCTTTGCCCGCGCTGATTTAACCAATGTGACTGTGACTATTGGCAGCAACACCGCGCTGGATATTGGCTTGGCGGCGGGCGGCGCGACAATCAGCGTGGACGTTTCGGCGGAAGCCCAAGTAGTAGAGACGGGCCGCACTTCGGTTTCCACTACGGTTGACCAAAGAGCCATCGAAAATTTGCCGGTCAATGGGCGTAACTATCTGGATTTCGCCACTTTAACGCCTGGTGTCACGCGCGACCCGACGCGCCAGGGCGATTTGGCCGTCGGCGGGCAAAAAGGCACGCTCAACAGTCTGCAAGTTGACGGCGTGGACAACAACAACACCTTTTTCGGCCAAGCCTTTGGACGCACCGGCGTGCGCCCGCCTTACCAGTTTTCCGAAGAGTCCGTGCAGGAATTTCAGGTCAACCAAAACGGGTTTTCCGCCGAATTCGGCAGGGCCGGCGGCGCGGTTATCAACGTCATCACCAAATCCGGCACGAACCAGTTTCACGGCAGCGGCTTCTACTATTTCCGCGACGAATCGTTAAACTCCAACACGCCCATTTTGGCGGCGCGTAACGCGAAACGTCCAAAATCGCAAATCAAACAATACGGCGCGACTTTCGGCGGCCCGATAAAGCGCGATAAAGCCTTCTTTTTCTTCGCTTACGACGGCCAACGGTCAATCTTGCCCAACGTCATAGACGCGCCCAACTTTGCCGTCCAGACGGCGGCGATACGCGCTTTGCTGGCCCCTCGGCTGAATACTTACAACATCGGGCGCGACCAGGATGTTTACATGGCAAAAACCGACATCGCCCTCAACACGCGCAACAATCTGACGATTCGTTACAACCAACAGAACTTTACCGGCAACAACAACGAAAACGGCGGCCCCTTGAGCGTGGAAGAGCACTCCGGCAACAGTGTGGCGCGGACGCTGACCTTTTCAGGCAGTCTGACCTCGACTCTGAGCAGCAATCTGGCGAACGAGTTTCGTTTCCAGTTTGCCCGCGACAGAGAACCCGGCGAAGCCAACAGCGCGGAACCCGAAGCCCGCATCCAGACCGGCGGCGGTTTCTTAAATCTTGGGCGCAATAACTTTAGCCCCCGCGAAACGACCATCAAACGCGCCCAATTCATCAATAACCTCTCATATCAAACGGGCCGCCATAACTTCAAATTCGGCGGCGATTTCAACTTTGACCGCATCCTCAACTTCTTTCCCGGCCTCTTTAGCGGGCAGTACACCTTCGCCTCTTACGCGGCGTTTGCCAGCAACACGCCCGCGTCGTACACCCAGAGTTTTGCCGGCGCAGGCACTAGCGGCGCGACCACGCGGCCCAACAGTTATGAATACGCTTTTTACGCTCAGGATGATTGGCGCGTAACCCCGAAACTGACGCTAAACTTAGGCGTTCGTTATGATTACCAAGACCTGGCGAAACCGCAGATAACAAATCCGGCATTGGCGGCGCGTGGTTTTGACACCGCTTTTCAACCCCGCGACAAGAATAATTTCGCGCCCCGTTTCGGCGTCAGTTACGCTTTTGACGAGAAAACCGTTATCCGCGCCGGTTACGGCCTCTTTTACGGGCGCACGCCGGCCATCCTGCTTGCCACCGCAACTTCTAACAACGGCATCCAAATCACCGGCGTAAATCTCACTTGCGGCATCGTGCCAAGCTGCCCCGGCTATCCGTCAATTCTCTCCGCGCCGCCGGCGGGCGTGAACGCGGCTACGCCCAACGTCTATTTCTTTGACAAGGACTACGAACAGCCTTACGTCCAACAGGGCCGGCTCGCTTTTGAGCGCGAACTGTGGCGCAACATGAGTTTCACCGCCACTTACCAATTCTACGGCGGCGTTCATTTGGGCCGCACCCGCGACATTAACCTCGGTGCGCCGGTCAACGTCGCCGCGACGGGTTTCGACGGGCAAGCCTTTACCGTCCAACGCTTTCCCTCGGCTCGCCCGATAACCGGCTTTAACCGCGTGAACCTTTTTGAAAGCACGGCGAACTCGCGTTATCACGGCCTTTCATTCCAGGCCCTGCAACGCTTTTCCCGCAACTTGCAGTTTTTGGCGGTTTACACTTACTCGAAAGCGCGTGACGACAGGCCCGACCAAACGGCGGTTGTCGTCGGCGCGGACGATTCTAAAGTAGTGCTAAACTCACTCAACACAAGACTTGACGCGGGGCGTTCGGATTTGGACATCAAACACCGCCTGGTTTTCAGCCCGGTTTTTTCAACGGGTAAATTCAAGAGTGTCCACCCGATTAAGTATTTCCTGAGCGATTACACTTTCTCGGCCATCGTGCAATTGCAATCGGGTTTCGCCTTTTCGCCGGCCATCACAGGCGACCTCAACCGCGACGGCAACGCCAACAACGACCGTGTGCCGGGCCTCGAACGCAACAGCGCGACGACGCCCAAAGTGGCTATTGTTGATTTTCGCCTCACCCGCGACTTCCGTTTTGGCGAACGCTATAAGCTGAGTTTCGTGGGCGAAGCCTTCAACCTGTTTAATCGCAGTAATTTGCAGACAGTCAACACGGCGCGTTACAGCAGTTTTACCTTCAACGCCGACGGCTCGGCGGTTACGCTCAACGCGCCCAACGCCGCCACCCGCTTCGCCGGCCCGCGCACCTTTATCCAAGAACGGCAAGTGCAATTGGCGGTTAGGTTTACTTTCTAAAAGCAGGTTTAGAAATAAAATTAATAGCCGCCAAAAAGCGCAAAAAAGAAAGACTCTTTTGCGCTTTTTGGCGGCTATCTTAGGTGGTTTACAGCTAGAGATTAGGCCTGGCGGCAGCGGGCGCAAGCGACCCTTCCCG
>JAYVJN010000109.1:0-4219 GCA_043769325.1 Acidobacteriota bacterium | reverse complement strand
ATTTGTGAGGCGCGTTTGAGTTCGCGCCCAAAATCGTTGCGCCATTTGCTTTCATAGCTCTCCGGCGCGCCGCTAAGGTACGCCTCCGCAAAGAGTTCTGCCGAACGTAAGGCGTAATAGATGCCTTCGCCGGTCACCGGGTCGGCAAATCCGGCGGCGTCGCCCAACAAGGCCCAACCCGGCCCTGCGGCCTGGCGCGTGTCGAATGTTTCGGGCGCGAGGCCCGGAATGCGGGCCGCGTAGCGTTCTGCCGTCGCGGTCAGTTCGGCTTTTAATTTTTCGTCTTTCACGCCCCACAAAGGCGCGTTTTTGTCCGCGCGTTGGCGGTAATAACCGAGCATAAAATCCCACAGCAAGGCATCTAAAGCCGTGTGGTCAAAGGCGTCTTGCGAAGTGGCGATGCCGAAAGAGATGTGGTCAAGGCGCGGAAATGCCCACGCATAACCCGCGTAACCGGGCAAAAACGCCACTACTGTCGGCGCGTCGTCGGCTTCGGGCAAGGGCGTGCGATAACCAAAAGCGACTTCCATTTCCGCGTTCGGCAGCGGCCCGGCTAACTTTTTAGCGATGGGGCTATTTGCGCCGTCCGCGCCAACGAGAAAAGGCGCGTGGTATGCTGCGCCGTCCACGCCTCGCATCGTCCACAGCGTTTCGCCTTCGTTTTTGGGACGCCAGGCGACTTTTTCCGCGATGATTTCCGCGCCGGCTTTCCTGGCCTGTTCGCGCAGGAAATCGTCCAACGCCCGCCGCGAGTAAATCGCAAATGGTTCATCCAATTCAAGATATAGTTTGCGTCCCGCCGGCGAGTACAACTCTAAATTATCCACGCGCCGCCCGACTGCCGCCAACAATTCGGGCCAGGCTTTCAACGCCTTCGACGTGACGCCGCCGCCGCACGGCTTGGCTTTTGTCGGCGGGCGTCCGTCAAACAACGCCACGCGCGCGCCGCCGCGCGCCAAACGCGCCGCCGCCAAAGAACCCGCCGGCCCTGCGCCGATGATGAGAATTTGAAACTCGTTCCCGCTCATTTTATGGCCTAAAGACAAAGTGGCTACCCTTTGCAAAGTAGCCACATATCCTGTATTTGCAGTATTTAATAGCGCATACGAGACTTGAACTCGTACTCTCTGCCTTGAGAGGGCAGCGTGTTAACCACTTACACCAATGCGCCTCAGCCAGGCCTATTATAAGCGCGAACTGATTACTTGGCAAATATTGAGACCACCGTTTCTAGGGTTTAAGCAGGTGAGCAAAAGTTATCAGGTATTATACAAGTTAGAGTTACGCCTTGAGGCGTAACTCTAAGCGAAAACAAAACGCCGCAAAACTTTTGCTCACCTGCTTAGATGATAATTGATGACCGGCGAGGTTCCTCCCTTACTTTGCAGAAGCTCTGGGAAAAAGTTGCCGTCCATGTAGGATTACTTTTCTTGTTTGCGTCAAGAAATGTTAAAGTGCCGTTATGTTGGAGCAATTTATGGGGTCACAATTTTGGTTGGGCGTGGGGTTTTCGCTACTCATTCTTTTGATGTTGGCGTTAGACCTGGGTTTGCTCAACCGCAAAGCGCACACGCCGACGCACCGCGAGGCTCTGGCTTGGAGCAGCGTTTGGGTGACGCTGGCTTTGTGTTTTGCGGGACTGATTTTCTGGCGTTTGGGCAGCGTCAAGGGCGCGGAGTTTCTTACCGGCTATGTTATCGAACTTTCCTTGTCGGTGGATAACCTCTTTGTTTTCTTGATGATATTCTCCTATTTCAAAGTTCCCGCGAAATATCAGCACCGTGTTCTGTTTTGGGGCGTGTTGGGCGCGTTGGTGATGCGCGTGACGATTATTTTGCTCGGCACGGCTTTGATTACGCGGTTTCACTGGATTCTCTACTTTTTTGGCGCGTTCCTCATCTACACCGGAATCAAAATGATGGTGCATGAAGACGATGATATTGCGCCGGAAGATAATGCCGCCGTCAAAATCCTCACGCGCTATGTGCCTATTGTGCGCCGCTACGAGGGTGAGAAGTTTTTGACGCTGGAAAATGGCCGGCGCGTCGGCACATTATTATTGTTAGTATTATTCATCGTCGAAATTTCCGACCTCATTTTCGCGGTGGATTCGATTCCCGCCGTGTTTGGCATCACTCAAGACCCGTTCATCGTCTATACATCTAATGTCTTTGCTATCTTGGGTTTACGCTCGCTGTTTTTTCTGTTGGCCGGCGTGATAGAAAAATTCCATTACCTGAAAATCGGCCTTTCCGTCGTCCTCACGCTGATTGGCGTCAAAATGCTCGCGGAACCTTTTATAGTGGAGCGGTTCATTAGCAAAAATACCATGATTTTTAGTTCTTTGGCGGCGGTTGGACTGATTTTGCTGGCCTCTGCGGGCGCGTCGGTGCTTTGGCCCAAAGACGCGGAGACGCACATTGAAGTAGATTTGCCGCCTGATTTCGACTCTCTGTTGGCTGATGACGACACAGTTGCCAGCCCCGGAGAACAATAAAAGGTTATTCCAGGATTTATACAGAACCGGCAAAACGCAGAGCGTGTTATCACTTATCAACTATCACTTGTCACTTGTACGCCGCTCACAATGCGCGCCGGAAGCGGCGCACAAGTGATAGTTGATAGTTGATAAGTGATAATATGCCTATCGCCAGGCTTTGATAGGGCCAACGACTGAATAACTTGGGCTTGTCCCCGTATAAATCCTGGTAGAACCCAATTAGGGCTTATTCAAAGTAGAAAAATAACGACAGGCCGCCTCGCTTGAGAAACTTACCTCAACCTAACGCCGGCTGTGGTTATCACTTATCAACTATCAACTATCAATTATTACGGTCACAACGCCGGTTTAGCCATAATAGATGATAAATGATAGTTGATAATTGATAACAGGCGATGTTCTAGCCTTACTTTGAATAAGCCCTAAGAACCCAATAAAATCAAGTAAATTTCTATTGTTTTCCCTATCCGGTCTGTGTTACATTAACCAAGCGTTTTGCCGAGTTAAACGCTGCCCCGTCCCGTAGTATCTTCCTTTCTCCTCAATAAATTTCAGTTTCAGCGCCGCCCTTTCTTGCATTCCGTTTATGTCCACGAAACATCCCAAGCTTTTTCATTTAGATTGGTGGGTTATTGAAAAACGCCAAATCTATCTGCTTATCGCCAGCTTGTTGGTAGCCGGTTTACTGGTGGCCGGCGTGGTCTATTTTGTGCGGCACGGCATCTTTTCGTTGGATTCGGCGGCGGCTAATGCGGTTGGCACCGGGGCGCGTTTCGTTGCCTTAGAGGGTGATGTGAGGATTATGCGCGGCGCGACGCGCGAGGCGGTGCAAGCCACTAGCCAAACCGTGATTTATCCGGGCGACACCGTGCAAACTCAGAGCGAAGGCCGCGCCCGCGTCTTGATGGCCGATGGTTCAACTTTGGCGGTGCGCGAAAACAGCACCGTCGTCATTCGGGATAACGCCGCCGAAGAAGGCAAGAAACCCAACGTCAAAGTGGCGGTTGACCGGGGCCAAATCAATGTGCGGACGGAAGAAATCGCGCCCGGCGGACGTAATATAGTAGAAACGCCCAAAACGCAAAACACTCTTGGCGCGAAGTCTAATTCCAGCTTCGGCGTGAATGCCGACCTGAGCGAAGAGATTCGCGTCAGCGCCGGACGGGTTGAGTCAGTCACGCGCGAAGGCGAAAAATCCATCATGCGCGCCGGCGAGTTTGTGGCGGTCAATCCGGCGGGCAACATTACGCGCCGCGAGTCTTTGCTCGACCCGCCAAAGTTGTTGACGCCCAGCGATTTCACGAAAATACCTTGGAACCGCGACAGCCTGGCGCAAGTGCCACTCAACTGGGCGCGTTACAGCAACGCGGCCTATTACCGCCTGGAAGTGGCGACCTCGCCCTTTTTTGTGCCTTTGAGTCTGGTTTTTGAGCGCGACCGCTTGGACGCGACTACGGCCCGCGCCAACGGCCTACGCGCCGGCACATATTTCTGGCGTGTGCGCGCCGCCACGCATTCGGGGCAAACGAGCGAATGGAGTGACCCTCTGAAATTCATTGTCACGGCCCCGGACAGCAACGAAAAAGCCTCTGTAAGTAATATGTCCGCTACTTTGGTCGGCGGCAACATCTATCTGATTAGCGGACACGCCCAACCTGGCACAACCGTGCGCTGTCTGGGCCGGGAAACTCTGGCGACCCGCGAACAGACCTGGCAATT
>JAYVJN010000108.1:0-12432 GCA_043769325.1 Acidobacteriota bacterium | reverse complement strand
TAAGAGGCGGTCTCTGACCGCCGGTACTCGTGGCAGCGGCGGCGGTCAGAGACCGCCTCTTAACGATGGGTAAAGTTATTTTTGACCGATTACTTAGCTGTGTTCATCTGTGATTAATTACTCGGTTTTGTGTAAGTACTATATCTTTCAAGAAAAAGAATTATGCGGGCTATAAGCTAACTCAGTTGTTCACTTTGCGTCTTTGCGCCTTTGCGTGAAATTCTTTTTCTTGAAGTGTATAACGCCGATAATGTCTATTTTCCCCAACCTCCGCCGCCAGGCGTTTCCAGGCGCACCATGTCACCGGCCTGTAATTCCCAACTTCCTTTGGCGGTCAATTCCCTTTCGCCCGCTTCATTGACGATAAAGGCGCGGCCCGTCTGTGCGTCCATGCCGCCGTGTAAGCCGTAAGGCGCGGTTCGGCGTCTGTCTGAGAGCAACGACATACGCGCCGGAGCAAGCGTGACGATTTCACGAATGACGCCGTCGCCGCCTTTGTGTTTACCCGCGCCACCGGAGTTGCGACGGATGCTATACGATTGCACGCGCAAGGGATAGGCGTATTCCAGGGCCTCGGCGGGCGTGTTGAGCGAGTTGGTCATATGCGTATGCACGGCGTCGAGTCCATCCGCGACGGGCCGTGCGCCCAGGCCGCCGGCGACGGTCTCGTAGTAAGAAAACTCACGGCCCGTGCGCGGGTCTGTGCCGCCGATGGTCAGGTTGTTCATTGTGCCTTGTGAAGCGGCGGGAATTTTATCGGGCCAGGCTTGGGCTAAGGCTTTGAACAAAACATCGGTGATGCGTTGCGAAGTCTCCACATTGCCGCCGGCGACGGGCGCGGGATGCGCGGCGTTGACGATGCTGCCCGCCGGCGCGATAACTTCGAGAGGTTCCAGCAAGCCCGCGCTGGCCGGAACTTCGCCTTCAATCAAACAGCGAAAGACGTAATTGACCGCCGAAACCGTGATGGCCTCAACCGCGTTAACCGGCCCCGCAACCTGCGCCGCGCTGCCTGTGAAATCCACTTGGGCGCGTTCGCCTTTGACATTGACACTGACACAAATCCGCACGGGCGCGTCGTTTACGCCGTCGTCGTCAAGCCAATCCTCCGCGCTGTAAACGCCGTCGGGAATATCGCTGATGGCGCGCCGCATCAAACGCGCGGAGTAATCAATCAGATGCCCCGCGTAGGTTGTGGCTTCTGCCGCGCCGCGCCGCTCAACAATCTCCAACAAACGTGCTGCGCCTGTCTTCAACGAGCCAATCTGCGCCGCAAAGTCGGCTTGTCGCTCAACGGCCCCGCGCACGTTCGCCAACAACAAATTCATCACGTCGTCCACTATTTCGCCGCCGCGCACAATCCGAATCGGAGGAATCCGCACGCCCTCGCCGTAAATATCCGCCGCCACGCCCATTGAACCGGGGTGCGTGCCGCCGATGTCCGCGTGGTGGGCGCGGTTGGCAACGTAAAAAAGTGGGGGAGTGGGGGAGTGGGGGAGTGGGGGAGACGACGCCATCCGGCGTAATTTACGCGGAGCGTTTTTCTCTCGCTCACCCACTCTCCCGCTCGCCCGCTCTGAAAACACTGCCGCAACCAAAGTCACATCCGGCAGATGCGTCCCGCCGGCATAAGGGTCGTTCAGCGCGACGACATCGCCGGGCTGTAAGTCTATCGCTTGCAACGCTGCCGCCACCGCCATCGGCATCGAACCCAGATGCACGGGCATATGGTCGCCCTGCGCTATCACGCGCCCGCCCGCGTCAAACACCGCGCACGAATAATCGCGTCGCTCCTTGATGTTGGGCGAAAAGGCCGTGCGCCGCAGGGCCTGGCCCATCTCCTCGGCGACGGAGGTGTAAAGAGCGCGGTAAATCTCTAGCGTTGTCGGGTCAAAGTTGGACATTGTTGTCAAGCTGACGGCGGGTGTATGCCTAATGCCAGCATAGCCAGGCGAATGTTTACCAGGCCGGGCCGGTTTAACCGTAATGTTGCGATAGTGGCGCGGCCTGTTGGTATCCGGCCCATGATGTTGAGACAATCGTCGCTCCACTCAAAATGGTCGTTCCAATTTTGTTGGCGCGGATGGTAGAGCAAGACATTTTTGCCGTTAGTGGGGTCTGTGGCGGTTGTTTTGTCGGATTTGAAGCCATTACAACCCGGACAAGCCAGGGCTAGGTTTTCCAGTTCCGTCGGGCCGTCTTGACTGACGGGAATAATATGCTCAATGGAAAAGGATTGATGGGCAAAATCTGCGCGGCTGCGGCAATACTCGCACAGTTGACCGGCCCGCGCCGAGATAATTCGTTTCTCTTTGGCGGTGATGTAACGCCTAGGCATATTCTCGCCGCGTAATCCCTAATTCAGCCATCAACGCCGGCACGGAAATCCCGCGCAGAAGCGCCAGTTGGCCTAAAGCCTGAATACGTCTGGCATCAATTTCTTCAATGCGCTCAATGAACTTGATTAACTCTTCGCGCTCGTTAGCGGTTATGGTGTTGGCGCGACGTTTAGCCGTCAATTCGTCATAAATCAGTTGCTCTTGCGGTGACAGTCCTTGGTTGATTTGTTGTAAAAGCGTCGTTTCTTTACGCGACAACACAGGCGCAAACCGCCGCGCGCGCAAGGCAGAAATTTGTAGATAGAACTGCTCCAAATCCGGCGCGTTTAATTGGTTAACGCCTTGCAACAAATCATCCAAAGTAATTTGTGAACGAACCTCAATGGTCGGCATATTATTTCACCTCGCGGCGTTATCTTACACCTAATCTGGGCTAAATTGAATCAGTAAATTGCCAAACTCATCCACTTGCGCCTTCGCGTCACGCGGGATGAGCGTCGTCGCAGAATACTCGCGCACGATGCAGGGCGTGGTTAATTTTGCGCCGGCGGGCAGCGCGGGGCGTTCGTAGATGGCGGCGCGGGTGGCTTGCGCGGCAAAATAGACGGGCGCGTGGATGTGCGGTTTCGCTTTCACGGCAGAATGTGGCAAAGGCGTTTCGGGCAAGGGCGCGACGAGGCCCGATGAACGCAACCGCAAGCTGACAACTTCAACGGCTTGTTGCGGTTGCGCGTAGCCGTAACGCGCTTCATGGGCGCGGTGAAAGGCTTGGGCGACATCGGTGCGTTTTGTCCAATTGATGTCTAACTCAAAGGATTGCCCGACGTAGCGCACGGCTAACAGACGCTCGTGACGTTGCCGGCGGGCCGGGAAGCCTTCGCTTCGTAAAGCGGCCCGCGCTTCTGTTTCCATAGTTTGAAAATGGGCCGCGAGTTGGGCGTTTAGTTCGCCGTCGGCGCGGAGCATGACGGTGCGGCTCACGTCTTTGACGACATCCGAAGCGAGACAGCCAAGCGCGGACAATGCGCCGGGCGCGACGGGGACGATGACACGCGGAATCCGCAAGGCGCGGGCCAGTTCGACGGCGTGCAAGCCCCCTGCGCCGCCGAAGGGCATCAGCGCGAAATCTCGCGGGTCGTGGCCGCGTTCGACGGAAATTACCCGTAAGGCGCGTTCCATGTTGGCGTTGACCACGCTGAGAACACCTTGCGCGGCTTCGTTTACGTCAATCTTACGGCCCGCCGCCGCGCTCATGTCTTGGGCGAGTTGCGATAAAACGTCGTGAGCCCTTTGTTCGTCTAACGCAAATTCACCGCCGAGCAAGCCCGCCCCGCCGAAACGCCCCAAGACGCAGTTGGCGTCGGTGACGGTGGGCCGTGCGCCGCGTCCGTAACAGGCCGGGCCAGGCTCTGCGCCCGCCGATTCGGGGCCGACGCGCAAACTACCGCCAGCATCAATATAAGCAATTGAACCGCCGCCCGCGCCAACAGTGTGGATGTCCATCATCGGCACGGCAACGGGCATCCCCGACACCAAAGCCTCGCGCGTCATACGCAACCCGCGCGCGTCGCACAGGGCGACATCGGTTGACGTGCCGCCCATGTCAAACGTGATGATGTTTGCGCCCCGCGCCGCCCGCCTCGCGCCCACTACGCCGCCCGCCGGCCCCGACAAAATCGTGCGGACGGGTTCGGCCACCGCCGCCGCCGCCGAAATGCTGCCGCCGGAGGATTGCATGACGCGAAGCGCGTGGGTAAAGGGGTTGGGGGTTGGGGATTGGGGAAGAGACGCGCTGCGTAGCCGGCTTTCTCTTTCTCCCCGACTCCCCACTGCTTCTTTCAATTTTTGCAGATAACGGCCCATCAATGGTTGCAGATAGGCGTTGACGCAGACCGTTGAAGTGCGTTCGTATTCGCGGTATTCGGGCAGAATTTGGTGCGCGATGGAAAGCGGTAAGCCCAATGATTGTAAGGCTTGAGCGATGCGTTGTTCGTGCGCGGGGTGGACGAAGGCAAACAACAAACAGATGGCAACGGCTTCGACGCGGGCCGCTTTTAGCTTTTCGAGGAGGGCGTTTAATTCGTCATCATCAATCTCTTGCAAGACTTCGCCGTTAGCCGCCACGCGCTCTTTTAGTCCAAAGCGCAACTCATCCGCGACAAGCGGCGCGGGCCGTGTGACGTTGAGGTTATAGAGTTCGGGCCGCGCCTGGCGTCCGATGGCGAGAACGTCCTCGAAGCCGGCGGTGGTGACGAGAGCAATACGCGCCCCGCGACGTTGCAGCAAAGCGTTGGTGCCGACGGTTGTGCCGTGAATTACTTCCAATTCGGCAAGCGTCGCGCCGGTTTCGTCCGCGATGCGCCGCAAGCCTTCCAGAATCGCCCGCGAAGGGTCGTCGGGCGTGGAAGCCACTTTGAACAAGCGCAAGCCGCCGCCCGCGTAATAGACGAAATCGGTAAACGTCCCGCCGGTGTCAACGCCAATGCGGAGTTTGGATTGCGGATTGCGGATTGGCATGGCTAAAGATTGAGGAAATTCTCCAGAATAACGCGGCCCTGCGGTTGTTCTGCGGCGAAAAGTTCGGGGTGAAATTGCACGGTAAAGAGCGGGCGTGTTTTGTGTTGCATGGCTTGGATGGCGCAGTTTTCGCTCGCGGCTGTGCTTGTGAATTCGACAGGCAAGTCTTTAACTTCGTCGTAATGCGAGTGCCAGACGGTGATTTCCGGCGGCAAACCGGCGAAGAGAGTTGAGCCGTCGTGGGTGACGGGGTAAAAGCCGCGCTCTTTCAAACATCCTTCGTAACCAACCGTGCCGGGCGTGACGCGCTTCATCACGTCCACCCGCGAACCGTAAACCAAAGCCACTTGCTGATGCCCGCCGCAGATGCCTAAGATTGGTTGCGCGGCGTTGCGGATAACATCATGCACGCCGTCCAGACTGCCCGTTTTGTAATCCGTCCAGGGATGGCTTTGCCCGCTCAGAATAATGTGTGTGGGCTGCAATTCATTGACGCGGCAGAGCGAAACATCGCGGTAAAGTTCAACCACAACTTCGTGTTGCGGGAACGTGCGGGCCAGCGTCTCGTGAATCTCACGCGGGCTGTCGCCGTTGCCGTCAATGGTATTGTTGACCAGGTAAATCATGCGATTAGGTTGATTTCTTCTGTGCCTGAGCTATCGCCGTGACCAACGAAAACTGTGACCGTGTGCGCTTGCCCTTGTTCATCGCTTATTGCATCAATGTCAATCCGTAATGTCATCGGACGGCTGTAAATTGTGTAGGGGCCAACGGCGATGAGTTGGCCGGAAGCGCGGCAATGCTCTACAAATCTGGAGAACAAAGCGGTTACAGTTTCCAAATGAATGCCGCGTTGGGTCATGCGAAGGCGCGTGTAGCCGATAATCCGCAAACGCCAAATCGTTTCGCTAATCTCAAACGACACCATTTCGGCGGGAAAACAGGCTGTCATTTCTGGTTCGCGGAGAAATTCTGTCCCGTATTCGCTTCGCAACTCATCTTCGAGGTAGGCCAATCTCTCGTTGTCTTGTATTTGTTGGCGCAAGTAACCAAGCAAGCGACGCACCCCGTCGTCGCGCAAATAAGCCATTATTCGTCTCCTGCGAGGTGGAGTTCATGCGGCGGATGTTCGGGGGGCCAGGAACTCAAGAGTCCGGCAAATTCGCGGGCCAGGGTCATAGTAACGTAATAGGTGCGGTCAGCCCCATAAATCTCGTAGCTGCCGTCCACAGCATTTTCCAAGCGGGCCAAGACGCCTGTTTGCAACGCTAACTTTAATGCCGCCAGATAGTTTTCTTGCTCCGGCGCGTAGGCCACAACACGCATTTTTTCACTGAAACGCACGGTTTGCCAGACTTCGCCTGTAGCGCGTTGGGCCTGCTCAGTCCACAGCCGCGCCAGCACTTCGCGCTGCTCCGACGCGCTGAGGTGTTTCACCGTTTCGACGACTTCGGTAATGGTGTTAAGCATCTTAACTGTTCTCCAGGCAATACAAATTTCCCATGAACGCTCCGATGTAGATTTTACCGCCCCAGACGGCGGGTGTCGAGTTGACGTTGTAGCCGATTTGGATGTCGGAGATGAGTCCGCCGTTTTCATCAATCTGGTAAAACCAGCCGAGTTTGTCGCCAAAGACGAAACGGCCCTCCACAAATGGCGCGGTGCTCCAAATGGGGCCGCGCGCTTTGAATTTCCAGGCGACAGTGCCGTCTTTTTTGTTGAAGGCGTAGAAATGGCGGTCTTCGGAACCGATATAGACCTTGTCGCCCACGACGACGGGGCTGGCCCAGATGCCGCCGCCGGTTTTATAAGTCCAGACCAATTTGCCTTCCGCTTGCGTGTAGCAGCGCACGATGCCGTCTTCGGCGGCGGTGTAGATAAAGCCTTCGCTGACGGCGGGCGTAGTGTCTGAGTCATGCCCGATGTTGGCTTTCCAGGCGATACTGCCGTCGGACAAATTATAGGCGAACAGCCCGCCCTGCTCCGTGCCGCAATAGGCGCGGCCCGCCTCAGCCTGCACGTTACAACTGCCTTCCACCGAACCGTTGCGCTCGGTGCGGTAAATTAGTTCGCCGGTCTGAAAATTGAGACAGTAGAAACGGTAGTCCTCGGAGCCGAAATAAACGCGGTCGCCGATAATTGAGACCGAACCGTCTATCTCAAAATCACATTTGTATTTCCAGATTAGCTGGCCCGTGTCGGCGTCGAGGCAATAGATAAAATCGTCAATGCCGTTGACGATGACGCGATTGCCCGATAGCGCGGGCGTGGCTTTGAGACTGTCGTTGGTTTGGTATTTCCACAGCAGTTCGCCCGTAAAGCGGTTAAAACAGTAAGCGTTGCCGTCGGCTGAACCAAAGTAAACCTTATCGCCGCGCACCGAAGGCTGACCCGGCCAAGACGTGCCGCCCCAAGGGTCTTTGTGAAACCGGCCGGAAATGCCGCCGGTCTTATTTTGCCACACGACTTTCAAAGGCCCGGCGGATTTCCAAGGGCCGCTGCCGTAAAAATCACGGGTCGGGCGTCCGAGAAAGGTCAAAGTGCCTTCGGGCGCGGGCGTTGGGGTCGGCGCGAGCGGCGCGGCGGGTTGGGACGGCGGCGTTGTGCAGTTTGAAAACGCTAAAACCAATATGCTGAGGCAACAACTCGGAAAGAATTTGCGGATGGCTGCCAGGTGTTTGCGAGGGCCTTTGATTTTATCCATGTAAGTCAGACGAATATTGCCAGCTTTTTGCGAACCTAAAACGCAGAATTCTTACCACAGGTCATTAATGTTACGCAATAACCACGAAGCCAGCAGGCGGTAGGCGGTAGGCAGTAACTACTTCCTACTGCTTATGCGAATCATGGGTTGAAACCGTAAAACCATTGCCCCACGCCACGCGAAGCGTATAACTGTTCCTTGTCAACTGTCACTTGTCCACTGGTTTTCTATAAAAATAGTGGACAAGTGACAGTTGACAAGGAACAGTGGCGTGTTCCCAATCGGGCCGGTTGCCATTGGCGCGCGTGGCGGCAGACACATCTGGTTTGGCGGTTAAATTTCATCCCATGATGCGCATTGAAGCCAGTAGGCAGCAAGCAGTAGAAAAAGATAGCTGTTGCTACTGGCGAAGCGCGCCGGAAAGCCATTGGCGCAGACTTCGGCGGCGGCGGTTCTGGCTGTGTTAAGCAGGTGAGCATAAGTTTTGCGGTGTAATTCCGACTGCGGAAGCCCGCACTTAGTCAAGGGCGGGGCGGGGCTGGACGGACGCCCTTACTCCGTGCGGGCTTCTGCATTGTGCCGTGTTACTTCTGCTTACCTGCTTAGCGCAACGCGGCTTCTTACTGCCTGCTGCCTGCTGCCGCGTTGCGGCCTTGCTTACCAGCTTCTAGGCGGCAATTTGTTCTGTGTAAAAATTACGCTTCACAATGTAAGTTTTAACGGCTATTATTCGCTTGGCTGCCGCTTTCGGGCGTGACTCGCCGCTAAAACACCTGCCTCTATTGCCGTTTCCGGCCTTACATCTGTTAGAATTTCCCGCATGAACCTTGTTCTTAGCTTATTGCTGCCAGAGCCTTTAGCCGGCGTGCCGCTGCCGTTTGCCGCTGCGATTGTCGGGCTGTTCGGGACTTTTGTGGGCAGTTTTTTGAACGTGGTCATTCACCGCGTACCGCAAGAAGAAGGCGAACGCGACATAGTGTTTAAGCCTTCGCATTGCCCCGTTTGTAAGGCTGCCATTAAGCCTTACGACAATATTCCCATTCTCAGCTATCTGATTTTGGGCGGGCGTTGCCGCAATTGCAAGACGCGCATCAGCCCGCGTTATGTGGCGGTTGAAGCCATAACCGGCGTGTTGTGGCTGTTGGTATTTCTGCATCACGTCAACTCGGCTAACGGCTTAACGTGGGTTTTCCCCTGCGATATTGCGCTGGCGACGGCGTTGGTCGCGCTGATTTTTATTGACTCGGAGCATATGATTTTGCCCGATGTCATTACCTTTCCCATCATGTTCTTTGCGTTGGCGACGCGGCTTGTATTGCCTTACCTCGTCGGCCCCGGCGCGTTTGAAGACCTGACCTGGTTTACCGCCCAGGGCCTCCTGAGCGATTGGCCTCTCGTCGGCAAATCATTGTTGGGCGCGGTGTTAGGCGCATTGGCCGGCGGCGGCACTTTGTGGCTGATTGGCAAACTGTGGGAAAAGTTGCGCGGCGTTGAAGCGATGGGCTTGGGCGATGTCAAGATGATGCTTGGCGTCGGGGCTTATCTTGGCTGGCGCATGATGTTGGTGACGCTTTTTCTCAGCGCGATTACAGGTTCCGTTGTCGGCGTGGGCTTGATGCTCGCTCGCGGCGAACGCAACTTGCAGATGCGCTTACCTTTCGGAATTTTTCTTGGGCTTGGCACAATCATCAGCTTACTGGTGGGGCCGCCCTTGCTTGACTGGTATTTATCGAGTTTCCGGTAAATTGGCCGCGACTTGCCCGTTGCAGCCAAGCCCTCAAGACATACCGGATTTAAGTAGGTAGTTCAAAGTTTCAAGTTCAAGGTTCAAAGTCAAATGCTTACGCGGCAATACCTTTGAAAGATCAATAAACCTGAATACTTTTGCTCACCTGCTTATCTTGCCCCTTCCTCCGTTCGTGATAACTGATAAGGATTAAAGGGTTTTAGCCCCTTTTCAGCAGAGTTGCGGCATAACTCGCGGACTGACGCGCTTGATGCGTGTCTGGCGCGGTGTGTGTGGCCGTGCGCCTAAGTGAGCCTTGCGCCCGCTTGCGCGTTGACGTCGAAGTGTCTCTGCCGGAAACCCTCGGCTGCCCGCTCCCGTCTTATGTTTCCACGCTTCGGAAGCCGCCTTTTACTGGCCTTTTTGGTCATTGGCGGTGGCATCATATTAGCCAATTCCTTCATCGCGGCTTTGGTCGCGGGCGGCGCGCAGCCGTCTGCGCAGGGCGTGGCCTGGAGTTTGGGCATTGTTTTCGCGCTGACCGTCGGCGTGCCGGCCATGCTGTTACTGCTACACTGGTTGTGGCGGCCTTATCGCCAACTGACGGCGGTGGCGCGGCAAGCGCGGGGCCTCACGGGTGAAACGGAAAGACCGGAAGAAGCAAATTTTGTGTTAGACACTTTCCGTTCGGCGGTGGGCCAACTGCAAGCGCAACGGAGCGAACTGGAACGCCTCAATCAACAGTTCAGCGCGCGGGCCGATTCCGCCGAAAAGCTCAACGCCCACATTGTCGCCAGCGTGCCATCGGGTTTAGTGGCGTTTGACGCGCAAGGCCGCGTGACTTTGCTCAACGACCCGGCGCAGCATTTATTGGAATCCCCGGAAGAAGCCATTGGCATGAACGCCCGCGTATTGCTGCGGCGCGCTCCGCATCTGTTTGAATTAGTTGAAGATTGTCTCAATCACGGCACCCTGCGTCAACGTGAAGAAATCATGCTACGCTACGCCAACGGGCGGCAACGACGCCTCGGCGCATCGGTGGGCCCGCTGGAAACCGCCAATGGGCGCGGGGCCTTGTGCTTGTTTACAGACTTGACGGAAGTAACGCAACTACGCGAACAAGTCGCGCTGAAAAAGAACCTGGAAAATTTGGGAGAAATGTCGGCGGGTTTGGCGCATGAATTCAAAAATGCGCTGGCCGCGTTGCAAAGCTACGCGCAACTCATCCAAAACACAGACCTGGCCGAACCCGGACGCCTCGCCGCCGGCGAGATGCTGGCTGAGGTGCGCCAACTTTCCGAGATGGTTACGTCATTCCTCAATTTCTCGCGCCCGCGCCCTTTGCAGTTAGGTGAAACCGATTTGCGCGAACTGCTGCAAGATTGCGCCGAGGAACTCGCGCCGCTTTACCAAGAGCGCAATGTTACATTGGAGATGTCCGGTGAGTTTCCAACCGTCCAAGCAGACGAAAGAATGCTCCGCCAGGCGTTGCTCAACTTGCTGCGCAACGCCGCCGAAGCCATTGACCCAACGCAAGCCAGCCGCCGCGTCAAGGTAAACGGCGCGCCGCAAAAGAAACGCGGCAAAAATAAACCGTGCGCCCGCGTCACCATCGAGGATAGCGGGGCCGGCATCGCGCCCGACGACTTAGAGCGCGTTTTTATTCCGTTTTTTACCACCAAAGACAAGGGGCACGGTATCGGTTTGGCTCTCGCCTACCGCATTATCACGCAACACAACGGCTCGATTTCAGCCGCCAACGGAACACTCGGCGGCGCAATATTTAAGGTCGAAGTGCCAACCATTTAACAACCCTAACCGCTTATCTCGCAATGGTTAAAGAAAACAGGGGAAATGCTTCCACGATGATTAGAATTGACCAAGACGCCATTGAACAAGTAGCCACTGAGTTGAAGCTGCTATTACCGCGATGGGAAATATCCGAACCCGAAAAACTTGCCATTCTGACAAGAGAAGACTATTGCCACCTGGCCGAACTGTTGGGCCTTCATATTAATAATATCTATCAAGCTGATTTGAAAAAGACCGCACAAGCCCACTATTAAAAGTTTGCTTTACGGTTTCAGCCAGGCTTCGCGGAGTTTCAACTGTTCGGGAGTGGCATCCGTGCGCTCTTTAATTTCATAGCCGGTATTTTCCTGAAATCCGATTTTGACGGGGACAGTCATATCTTTATCGCCGCGACGGATTTTCCAGGCAATCGCCTGACCGATTTTGGGCAGCAGCTTGGCGCGTTGTTCAGCGTTGAGCCAAGTGCCTTTAACCGGCATTCCGTCAACTTCCAGAATGACATCGCCCGCTTGTAGGCCCGCTTCCGCGACGGGCAAGTTGGGCAATACCGCGACGATTTCCGTTTCGTCTTTGTCATTGGTTTTATTTTGGAAACCGAAGCGCGGCGTGCGCGTGACCTTCTTCTCGGCTTTGATACCGGCGTAACCGAAAATTTCCGCGTAAGGCGGCGTTTCCACACCCCAAACGTAACGGTTGAAGAAATCGCGGTAATCACGTTTGGTAATTTTCTGCAAAATCGCTAAGACATCTTCCGTCGTAAAGCCGCGCCCTTTTTGGTAAAAGTCTTTGTAGAGACTGCGCATTACATCGTCCAACCCTTGTTTCGCCGCCGTATCGTGGCGAATGGACAAATCCAGCAAATAACCCAGGTTTTGCCCCTGGTCGTAGTAAGAAATGCCAAACGCGACGGGCGCATCGTAGCCCAGCCAAGTTGATACCGAAGCATTGCTAGGTGAAATGTAATTACGCGCGTCGTTACCTTCAACCACGCCCGCATTGCCGCCGGCAATTTCCAAAAACTGTTCGCGGTCAAGGTTGCCGGCGCGTAATTCAGCCAAAATACCGTAGTAATTGGTCAAACCCTCGGAAACCCAGAGCGACGGCGTTTCTTGTTCACGGGAGTAATCGTAAGGCCACATCTCGGCGGGGCGAATACGCTTGACATTCCAGGTGTGAAAGAACTCGTGCGAGAAAAGGCCGGAGAGCCTTTCAGGGCTGTCGGCGGCGCGTGGATTGACGATGCCGACGTGCGAATTATTGTGTTCCAGACCGCCACCGGCGTTGTTGTCCGGCGGCAGAAAGAAGTAGAAAGCGATGTATTTTTCGTAAGGGAG
>JAYVJN010000107.1:0-2535 GCA_043769325.1 Acidobacteriota bacterium | reverse complement strand
ACCCGCGACGGCTTGCACGCGCCGGCGCAAGCCGTACTCGCGCAACTGCGCGCCCGTAAAACGCGCCTTGTCACCTCTGAATTCGTTTTGCTGGAGTTGGCAAACGCGCTTTCTGCCCCCGCCTTGCGCCGCTCAACCATCGCTTTTATAGAGAGTCTGCCAACGCTTGACGAGGTGGAAATAATCGCGTTGGACACAAATTTGCTTGCCGCCGGTTGGGAACTCTACCGCGCCCGCGCTGACAAAGAATGGGGCCTCACCGATTGCGTCAGTTTCGTCATCATGCGGCAAGCAAAGATAACCGTAGCGTTCACTTCCGACCATCACTTTGAGCAGGCGGGTTTCACCAAGTTGTTATGACCGCGAAAAAGTAGGCCGCGTGAAAGTCCCGCAAGAAGCGTTCTTGGCGGTTTTGCGGGTGAACGAGAATTGAGTCGCCAGGCAAGGCCGCAACGCGGCAGCAGGCAGCCAGCAGCAGGCAGTAAGAAGCCGCGTTGCGCTAACACAGGCGCGAACCGCCGCCGCCGCCTCGGTCTGCGCATAAGGCTTTCCGGCTTGCGTCGCAAGTAGCAACAGCTATCTTTTTCTACTGCCTACTGCCTACTGGCTTCTAAGATTGGTCACAGAAGTTACTTCTCTTAGCCTGGCAGTCGGTTAAATTATCTGAGGTCTTTCCACTTAAATGAGGACAAGCCTACTACAAAATATGCCTCGCCAGAGATTTCTGCCTTGACCGTATTGGCGGTTTCTTTGTGAACTTTGACCTTGCCGGCAATTTCCGGCAGTTGGTGGAATTGAGCCAATTTCGCGTCAAATCCAGCGTCAAAGGTGGAATTTGACTCAAAGGATACTGACCAATTACGGGCCAGCATTATCTGATTGATGTAAACATACTCTTTGGTTTTGAGTAAATTGCCACCCATTGCAGCAGTTGGTTGGTCACCCAATTTCTGTCGAAGCCACATCATATAACCTGGTGGAAGATACTTATAAACTGTGCCTTCCCCGTATTTGATGTTTATCTTGACCATTTTAGTGTAGTCAAGTTGTAAGGCAAAGCCCAATGGAATGAGAGGAAAGTCAGCAATCCCTATCTGGAAATGCTTGTCTTTCTTGATTAAAACCGTCTCTTGCCCGGGGGCAATTTCTAGGTCAAGGACGACATCACCTTCAATTTCCAGTTCGGCGATGAGTTGCTCCTTACGATCCCGTAGCGTCTTTTCAATAATACCAGGCGACATAATGCTTCTGGGAATCGCGTAATCGGTTTGGGAAAAAGGCGAAAATTCGCTATGCCGTTTAACAACTGAACCGAGTAGCCTTCTGCCGCCGCCAGTTGCAGTCTCTTTTTGAAGTTGTTTGAGCAGAAATGTTTCGCCCGCATCATCTTCCGTTTTTGTGAGGTAGTAATCTTTAATTGCCATGTTTGGTTCCTTTTTTCGATGAAATTATGGCGGTGGAATTAAATCCACTTACCACTCATAATGTCTTCCTGTGGCAAAATGTTTCATGTTATTTTGTAACGCGAATAAAATAACCTGACCCACCAAGCATCTTTCAGAAACACGCACGCAGTAAGTTTTAGACAGTTGCAAATTCATGCCGTCTCAACTCATTTTTACCCCGAAAGAGATACGCGCCGCGGTTGCGGAACTGGCGCAACAACCCGCCATCGGTTTCGACACCGAGACAACTCATCTGGACCCTCTGCGTGGGCGTTTGCGGCTGTTGCAATTGGCGACACCCGATAATGTATGGCTGATTGACGTTTACCAATTCGCCTCGCCGCAAACCGATGACGCCCTCGCGCCGGTGCGGGAATTGCTGGCCGCGCCGCGTCCGGTGAAAATCGCCCACAACGCTAAGTTCGACGCCAAATGGATTTGGCGGCATCTGGGGGTGGAATTGGGCGGCGTTTTTGATACTTACCTAGCCAGCCTTCTGCTGGGGGCCGGCGACCAGGACGAGCGGCACGGACTCGCGCCTGTCGTCGAAAGATTCTTGCGTCAACCGCTCGACAAAACCGAACAGCGCAGCAATTGGGACGGCCCTTTGAGTGACTCACAACTCCGTTACGCCGCTGCGGACGCCGCCGTTTTGCCCGCTTTGCGGCTGGCGCAGATTGAGCGTTTGAAGGCCGAGGGCCTAATCAAAGTCGCGCAGCTTGAGTTTGAGTGCGTTATCCCGTTGGCGGCTCTTGAGTTGGCGGGGTTTTACCTGGACACGGAACGCTGGCGCGAGCAGTTGAAAAAGGTCGAAGCGGAACGTCTGCGCCTGGGCGACGAATTACAGGAAATGCTCGCCGACGGCGCGTTGCAGGGTTCTTTGTTTGGCCGCGCGGAAATCAATCTCGAATCACAGCAACAGGTTACGGACGCGCTCAAAGGGCTGGGCGTGCCCATGCCGGCGTCAACGCGCAGTTGGAAATTACAGCCATTAGCCGCCGAATATCCGGCAGTGGCGAAACTCTTGGAATACCGCGCCGTCCACAAAGCCGCCACCAGTTTCGGCGAAACCATCCTCAGCGACGTGCAT
>JAYVJN010000106.1:0-9228 GCA_043769325.1 Acidobacteriota bacterium | reverse complement strand
GCAATGACGCCACGCTCCATGCGATACAAAATTATGTCGTCGGGGTGTATTTGTGAGAGTTTGACGGGTTCAACCAAGATGGCTTCACCGTCTTTAATGGCGGGGCGCATACTCTGACCGCCGGGCCGGAAGCGCACACGGCAACCTTGTTGCAAAAGCGTCAGGCTGATTTCCAGAAAGGCGCGGTCATTTTCCGTCATAGCGCGGCAACACGGCGGCGCACGGCTTCAACAGCGGTCTGGTCGGGGCGGAAACTAAGAACCGCGCAAGGTACGCTGGACAGCACTTTCTCGTAAAAACCGAGTGTGAAATCAAGTCCGGCGGCGTTGTGAAAAGTGGGAAAACTGCACGCAAACAAACGTCCCACCGCGTCAGCCGTTGAGATGTCAAAGAATTCGGCATGAGGGCCTTTTTCGATAAAAAAGATGTGCTTGAGCGGCACTTTGGCGGCCATGCTCAATTCGCCGAGTCCGTGCCAGGGCGTGCCGTGCATCCAGATTTGGCCGTTTTCGTCCTCCCGCAGCACGATGCGGTCGTCACTGAGAATATTCACGCCCGGATGCTCAAGCCACAGCATTGAAGTCGTTGTTTTGCCCGCGCCGGAGTGTCCTAAAAACAGCATTCCGTTGCCGGCTTCGTCCACAATGCCGGTGGAGTGAAGTTCGGCCCCGCGCCCTTGCGCCAGCAATTGCACCAATAACAGTTCATCAAGCGGGTATTCCGAAGGGTTAAATGTTTCCCACGCCTCAAGGTATGGGCGATGGATTACAATGCGCCCGGCGCTAAAATCTTCGTTAAAATAGGCCACGCGATATGGCGTGGGGCCGAAATAATCGGTTGCCAAACGAAAAATGTAACCTTCGGGCACGCGAAAAAGTTTCCAGGTGGCCCCGGAATCAAAGAGCAGTTCGCCCGTTACATCCGCCGACAAATCACCCAACGAGTATTCCAGCACGGTATCCGCCGCGCCGTCTTGCGGCACGATGAAAAGCTGTGTCGCGCCTTCAACATTGAGATTTAATTCCGGGTCATGCGTCACATATTGCAGACGAATGCCGGCGATTTCGACGGTGCAACTTTGCCTGGCAAGGCGCACCATTTCACTTCCTGTAACCTGAGCCATGTAGTAAAAAATAGACAGTAAGAAGCCCGCAAAGGCAGAGCGGGCGAGTTATCGTCAACCTTTGCCGCCTTTACGGGAATAACAAGGGCCGCGCAACTTGCGCTGCGCCGCCTCTTGTTGCGCTACAAATTTCTTTCGCTTTAGGAGCCGATGGTGTTGCAATTCAGCACGCCATTGACACAAGTGCCGCCGGAGAGTCCACCCGCTCCACTGCCGGTTTTACAATTGCCCAGGACAGCTTCATCGGGGCGTAATTGCACCTGCCGCAATTGCGGTTTTTTATAGGTCTTTTTTGTGGTGGTGTTATTGTTCAGTTCGTTTTTCATGGTTCCTCCAAAAATGTGGGTCTAAAGTTAGTGCATTGAGCATGAGCCGCAGCCGCCGAAAGTGTCTGCCGTCGCCGCCGCGCTCAAAACAGGTAAATACTTACTGCTTTTGACAGGTTCACCCTGAGCTAATTGCGCTTTCTTGGCGCCCAAAGATGCAACCGATTGCATGAAATTTTCGTAGTGAAGCCCGCCCGCGCAGTATTCACAATCGCCGTGCGCCGGAATTTCTACGCCAAAAGCATGAGCGCGTAGATGGGCCACTTGGCACAAATAATCTACTGGCTTTTCCGGGTTTTCATTTTCCAACTCGCCGTTCGCCGGACACATACTGCACATACCTTTGATAGAGCATTGGACGCATTTGGTCTGTAAAGTTATGGGCTTGGTGCGGATTTCACCCAGGAAATCGTCCCATCCTTCCTGAAACGTGCCGTTCTTCAAATCGTAAGTGTCTTGCCGCGATGTGATACAGATAGCCATGCCGCCGTCGGCGTGGATGGCAAAGTCATTAAAGCCGCCTCCACAAGTGTAGATACCTTTATGATTACCCGCATGAGCCGGCCCACCGAATTTTTCGGCGAATTGTTGCCATTCCGAAGCGCGTTTGGGGTCTTGCATTTCGGTTTCGACCACTTCTTCGGGCGTCAAACGCACTGCTAAAGGGCTCTTGGAACAATCAATGCGCGGCGACATGAGCAGGTCGTAACGAAACTCACAGCCGCGTTCTTCGGCGTACTGTTTCATGTCAAAGAGTTCGTGTTTGTTAATGGTGACGACGACGGTTTTCAGTGTCAAAGGCAGCCCGCGTTCAAGTATTAAATCAACCCCGCGCCGACATTTTTCCCACGAACCGGCAACCCCCGTGAGTTGCTCGTAAGTCTCTCTGGTATGGCCGTAAAGCGTTATTTCGATAGCAAAGGGCCGCCATTCAACCAAATAATCGGCGATTTCCGGCGTCATCAGCGTGCCGTTCGTGAACAGCGTGATGATAAAACCTTTTCGCTTGGCGTAAGTGTATATCTCAAGAAAGTCTTTACGCGCAAAGATTTCGCCGCCGGTGAATAAAACCCAAAGCGTTCCCGCTTCGGCCATTTCGTCCATCATGCGACAGAGTTGCTCGTAAGTGGGTTCGGCATTGCGGGCTTCAATGTCGCCCATCGGCAGATTGTTATAGCAATGGGCGCAAGTCAAAGGGCAACGCCGCGTCACCTCAATGCTGACATTGGACGGAAAGCGATCTTTCGCGTAGATGCTCTGGTGTAATCCCGCGCTAAACTCTGTGTAACTAATAGCTTCCAATCCCATTTTGCACCTTTCCTTAAACGGCGGCTACTAAGCCTACTTCCGCCATGCTAGCCAATAACTCGGTGACATCCTGCGCAGCTTCGGCTTCCGGCACGTCGTATTCTTCGCTGATAGCCTTGGCAATCTGCGCAACGTCAGCGCGTCCGTCCAGCAAAGTCCAAATGCTCAACCCGACCTCATTCAACGTAAAAATTGAGTCCAAGTCGCCAACACGCCCGCGCACCGGCACAATCAGCGTTTCTCCCGCGATGTGGCGCGTCAGCAAATCATTTCCTTTGACAAAAACTGTATTCTGCATTACCAAAATATTCAAACTTTATATACTGTAACGGTTTTACGCGATTTTCTCAACTATTGAGTAAATAAAACTCAGCCCTACCGCTTAATGTATTTTTAGGTAGATTTGTTTCACTTTGCACTAATAAAAATGCAAAATAGCTACCCGATATTAAACTTAACCAAACTGATAGGGGAAAACGGAAGCTTCTTCAAATGCACGGATGAAGCCATGCGCTTGTTAGTGTCTGCGCTGTTTCATGTTACCCATACTTGATACTATGGAACTTCATCCATGTCAAGGTGTCTATTTTAACTCAATCAAGTTCTACGAACAAGCAAAATAACTTAATGTCCCCGGAATTTGCCTTTATACTTAGCTGCGCCAGTCTTTCTTTCTTGCCTCAGTTACGCGCCCGCGCCGCCGAATTAGCCGCCGGGCCGCTAGATTGGGCGGAAGTAGCTCGTCTCGCGTTACGACACGGCCTCGCGCCTTTGCTGTACAGTAATCTGGCGCAGTTTGGTCTAACCGTTCCACAAACTACGGAGGCCGCGCTGATTACTTACGCCCAACACAACGCCGTCCAAACCTCACGCCTGACCTACGAATTAACCGACCTCATGCAAACCCTGGCCGCGCAAGGCTTGCCGGTTCTGGCCTACAAAGGCCCGTTGCTCGCTTATGCCCTGTATGGCGACACTAATTTGCGCCAGTATAACGATTTAGACTTACTGATTGACGTTGCCGAAGTGCCTCGCGCCAGCCGTCTCTTGCAAGAGCGCGGCTATCAAAACCTCCATCCGGGCAACACGCAATACGAACGGCGATTTATCCAAAAAGACTGCGAATATACTTTTTTTTGGCCTGAGCAACACATCTATTTAGACTTGCACTGGAACTTTGTACCGCGTTATTTCGCCCTTCGCTTAGACATTCCGGGGTTTTGGCAACGCGCCCAAATGGTGCGGTTAGAAGACCGCGAAGTTCTCGGCCTGAGCGCAGAAGACACATTGCTGATGCTTTCTATCAACGCCGCCAAAGATTTTTGGTCGCGTTTGCTGGCCCTCTGCGACATCGCTGCGGTGGCGCAACAAACGCCGGCGCTGGACTGGCCTGCGCTGTGGGTTCGCGCCAACGCCGCCCGCGCGCAAAGAATGTTGGGGCTTAGTTTGTGGCTGGCGCGTGATTTGTTAGAGTTGCCTTTGCCGCCTTTCGTCGAGGGCCAATTAGCCGCCGACACTGCCTTGCCGGGGCTGGCGGCGGCTGTCAAGGAGTTACTTTTTGTAACGCCTTTGACGCCGATGGAGGTCAACACTTTCTTGTTGCCGGCGCAGGCTTTACCTTCACGTCTGGCGCGTTGGGAGTTTTATTTACGTCTGGCCGCCGAGCCATCGCCGGAAGACTGGGAATTCGTCGAACTACCGCTCCGGTTGGAGTTTCTCTACTATCTGACGCGGCCTCTGCGCCTGGCGCGTAAGTATGTTTTCGCGCACCGGCCCGCTTAAAGTTCAGGCGCGGCTTTCCCCGCCGGCGGCAGTGCGTATCTTTGGTTGCAGCCGGATTTCACTGGCAGAAAACTTGCTGGCTTCTTCAATACGGGCTAAAGCGCGGGCCGTTTCACGGGCAAAAAGCCGGCATAAGAGGTTGATGTCCAGTAAGAAGTTGCCTTCGCCGGCGCGGTGATAAACTTCCAAACGCCCCAGTTCGCAACCTTGCGTGACGAGCGGAATCGTCAGATGCCAGTTTGCCGCAATCTGAAAAACGTCCTCGCCGGCAACATCTTCACGCGCCCAAATCCAGGCTGGTTCCGGGTCTGCGGCTTCGGCTAAAGAGTCATAGAGCCATAATTTGGCCCCGGCAAATTGTCCTTGCGCCAGCATTGTCTCCAACGCCGCAACCACCTCGGCTAAACTTTGCGCCGCTGACATCTGTTGGCCGGCGCGCCGCACGCAGATATTGTTGGCAACGCGGTCGCGCCGTTCCAATGAGTTGCGCCGAACGCCCGCCTGCACTTCGTCAATTTCGTGATAACGCAAACGGCTGACACCCAAAATAACGACGACACCCACTACCGCCAGAAAGAAGCCGATTATCGGCGAGGTGCTGGAAAGCAGCAGCGACACTAAACCGAACAAAGCGCACACGCCATAGAGCGACAAGACCACTTTGCGTTGCGACCAACCGCGTTCCAGCAATTTGTGGTGAAAATGCTCGCGGTCTCCTTCAAATAAAGGCTTACGGCTGATGAAACGGCGCACCAACGCGAAAAAGGTGTCGAAAACCGGCAGCCCAAAAGCAATCAGAGGAATAGTCAAAGCCACCGCCGTCGAAGTCTTTTGCGCCCCTTGCACCGCCAACGCCGAGAGCAAGAAACCTAACAGCAACGACCCGCTATCGCCCAAGAAGATTGAAGCCGGATTAAAGTTGTAACGCAAGAAGCCGGCTAACGCGCCGCAGAGGGCCAGACTGAACACAGTGGTTAGCGTCTGCCCGTTCTGGTAAGACACGAATAGCAATACAAGCGAAGCAAACAACGCCGCGCCCGCCGCTAAACCGTCTAAACCGTCAAGTAAATTGAAAGCGTTGGTAATGGCGACGACCCAGAAAACGGTGACCAGACAGCCCAACACCACGGGCAAAGGAAAGGAACCAAGAAAAGGTAACGTCAAGCCTTCGATGCGCCCGCCGAGCAGGTAAAAGAGGCCACCCGCAATGGCTTGCGCGGCAAACTTGAACCGCGCGTTGACGCCCACAATATCGTCATAAACGCCGCACAGAAAAATCACCACCGCCGGTGCTACGATTGTCCAGACACGCGGCAAACCGGCGCGTAAACTCTGCGTCAACAAGTTTTCCAACAACGGCAAAAAGCCCAAAGAGACGACCAACGCGCCAAAAATCGCTACTCCGCCCAAACGCGGCATCGGTTTTTTGTGCACGCGGCGTTCATCGTTCACCTCGTCCAACCATCCGAACGCGATGCACCAACGACGCACTAGCGGCGTGAATAATAAGGAGCTACCGGCAGCCAATAGAAAAATTAAGAGGTAAGTTTTCACAACAAATTAGCTTTGTTCAAGGGGCGGGGGATGCCAACACTTTTTCGTAGAGCCGCAGAGTGCTATCGGTCATGGTTTCCAGGCTAAACCGTTCTGTTACGCGCCGTCGTCCCGTTTGACCGTAGCTTTGGCATAGAGCCGGATTTGCCAGCAGACGGTTGATGGCGCGGCCTAGCGCAACTTCATCGCCAGGTGGCACGGTCAAGCCGGTTTCTTCGTGGCTTGAGACAAACGTGACGCCCGAATCCAGTTGCGTGTTGATAACCGGTTTGCCGCAAGCCATCGCTTCCAGTTGCACAATGCCGAAGGCTTCACTTCTTGCTATCGAGGGCAGAACAAACAGGTCGGAAGCTTGATAATAAGGTATCACATCTTCAACATCCGTGAGAATCGTAAAACGCCCGCTAATGCCGGCGCGGGCGGCTTCGGCGTATAATTTTTCGCGCAAGGGGCCATCGCCGACAATAATCAGATGGCCCGGCACATCTTTCATGGCCCGCACGAGAAATTCAAAACCTTTGTAATAGACGAGGCGGCCTAATCCTAACACGAGCGGCCCGCCGAAGCGTTGGCGAATCGCGGCGGCCTCTTCCGTCCGCGCCTGGGCAAACGGGGCCAGCGGAATGCCAAAAGGAATTATGTGGCAACGCTCACGATGTGGGCGCAGAAAAGGCGAAGTTTCCAGATAATTTGGCGAACCCACGATAATCGCGTCAGCGCGTTCCAAACCGCGCCGTAGAATCGGCGCAAAGGCTTTGCCTAGTATCTTTTGCCGGATAATATCGCTATGGTAAGTAATAACCAGGCGGCCTCGCTGACGGCTGGTCAGATACGACAACAGAGCGGTTGGGTGCGGCAAATGAAGGTGCACTAACCCGGCCTCAGAATCGCGTATATGCGCCCGCAATGAAGGGCACAAAGGCGTAGAGGCCAGATTAAGGGGCGTGCCGGCGCGGGTTACATGAACTCCGTCCACTATTTCGCGGCGCGTGTTGAGGCCATCGTTGGCAACCAGCACATCCAGATTAACGGACTTCCGTAATTCGCCGCAAAGCAGATGCAAATGCGTCTCCATGCCGCCACGATGCGGATAGTAGAACTTGCCGACCTGTAAAACTTCGGGCCGCGCCCGTCCCGCCGCCACAAAAGGGGCTTCTAAAGCGTGGCTGGAAGCCGGCAGATTCTCTGTTACATCAATCCGAAACATTCGTTAAGTGGTTTCCCGACAGATATTTCAAGGCTGCGATGCGAACCTTCCGAGACAACTTGAGGGTTACGTTTACTAACTGCGAATGCGCTCATTCTCTACATTTCGCGGCTAAGATGCAAGGCAAAATTTCAGAACTTCACTAATTCCTGATAAATCGTAGCTAAGTTTTCGCCGTAAGCCGCTAAACTAAACTGCGTAGCCCAGACGCGGGCGCGTGTTTGCCGCGCTTGCCAGGCCACCGCGTCCGTCATTTTCTCGCGCAACAGCGCATCCAACGCCCGCGTCCAAGCCGCGACATCAGCCACCGGCGCAAATTCCGCCGCGTTGCCGCCAACCTCGCGTAAAACCGGCAAATCGCTGGCGAGAACCGGCGCGCCGGACGCCAGGCTTTCCACCAAAGGCCAGCCAAAACCTTCGCGTTCCGACGGTAACAACGTCAACGCCGCCCGCTGATAAACCGCCGCCAATACTTCACGCGATAAAGGCGGCAACGTCACCGACGCCTCCGCGACACCTAAACTTTCGGCTAACGCTTGTTGTTCCAACGTCAACGCGCCGCCTACCCGCAGCAATCGCAAATGCGGCCAATTTCTGCGCGCCGCCGCGAAAACTTGCAGCAAAACATCCAGACGCTTGCGCGGGATAACGCTGCCGACGTGCAGCAAAAACGGCGCGTCACTATCGCCCAGCAAGCGCGTTGCTTCACTAAACGCTGCCGCCTCAGCCGTTTGCCCAAACACCGGATGCGCCGGATTGGGCGTCACCCGCACGCGCTCCGGTTTAACCAAACGCCGTGCCAGCAATTCATCAGCCGTCGCCTGACTAACGCACAAAACGCGGGCCGCGCGTTGCAAACCGGCCAGCGTGCGCCGCACCAACCAATCGTAACCTTTCGGACGCGGCCCGTCTTCGCCCCACAAACAGCGAAAAGTGTCCAGGTCATGGCAGGTGATTAAGAGGCGTTCGGGTGGCAATTCGTGGGCGATTTGCGCGTAACTGTGGTCGGCCAGATGAAACAACGCGAATCCGTCACGCCGCGTCCGCAGCCAACGCGGGTAATCCCAGAAACGGTTGAGCAAGCGGTCTGCGTTAAAGCGTCGGCCATTTTTATTCGCCCCGCGTGTAAACCGCCGGCGCATCGCAGGTTGCAATAATTCCACGCCCAACCGCTCAGGCGCAGCGACACGGGCCGCAGCGACAATCATTTCGGCAGCCAATTCCATGCTCGGCCAGTTTTCTTCCACTAAGTCGCCGATGACTGCAAGTTTAACTATTTCTTGAGTGTTCGCCGCCATTATACCAATAATTTATCAATCGTATGCCGCAATGCCAGATGCGCGTCATAAAAATCACACGCCTGCGCGCCTAATTCCTGGCGGGCTGCTTCATCGTCCAGTAAAGATTTGACGGCCTTCACGCACGCCACCCAATCGCCCGCGTTTGCCAGCCGCACGGCCCCGCTGCCAGCCCACAATGGTTCGCTCAACGCGCCTTGTGTGGTGACGATAGGCTGCGCGTGGGCGAGTCCGGCAATCGCGCTGGTGCGGCGGGTGCTGATACCGTCGGGAAAGGGCTGCACAAGCACGTCACACGCTTGCAAATGGCACGAAACATCCGCTGCCGGCAATGCGCCGGAAGCCCGCACGCGCCCTGCTAACGCCGGAAACCGCCACGCCAAACGCTGTGCCAAACGCTCGCCGCCCTGTCCTATAAAGAGCGCCACCGTATCGCTGCGTTCCGCTAATAAAGCGGCAAAGATGCGCTCTGTGGCGTCTGCCACCGCGCCCCCGAAAGTTCCAAAACTGCCCACGATAAATTCGCCGGATGGCGCGAACCACTGGCGTAAAGCATTTATTTGGGTTGCTTGCGCGGCAACCGGAATTGTGCTGCAAATCGGCAGCCAGGTCATCTCGCGTTCTTTGTCA
>JAYVJN010000105.1:0-4398 GCA_043769325.1 Acidobacteriota bacterium | reverse complement strand
TAAACAGTTGTTGTGAGGCCCATCGCAAAGACCGTCGCGGTCAGATTCCAGCCCAGAACCAGCGACAAAATCACCGACGGCGCGGAAATTATCACGCCCACGCCGAGACAGCGCGAAACCAGAAATAACATACTGGTCAGAGTTCGAGTTTTCAGGTCAAAGCGTTTTTCGAGATATTCGTAAGCGGTAAAGACGTTGGCGCGGTAGAAAAAGGGCACGGCGGTAAGACACAAAATGACCATCGCCAGCGGCAGCCCGTAGTAAAACTGCAAAAAGCGCATCCCGTCGGAATACGCCTGGCCCGTTGTGCCGACCAGGGTTATGGCCGAAAGCTGCGTCGCCATGACCGACAACCCGACGGCCCACCAAGGCAAACTCCGTTTAGCTAGGAAATAGCCCTCGGCCTCGTGCGAGTGTTTGGTCATGCGTATCCCGTCCCATACGACGTAAACCAGATACGCGACGACAACGGCCCAATCTAAAAGTCTCATAACACAGGTAGGGGCAGACCTGTGTGTCGGCCCTGTTTTGGTGCGCCATGGGTTTGGCGTAGCGGTGCAGACACACAGGTCTTACCGGCTGAAGACACGCTGAAAGAGCCACAACGCGGCAATCACCAGCGCGGTGAAAAGCAACGCGGCGGCATAGACGCGATACCACCAGGAGTCTTGATATTCTTCGTTTGCCATAACTTAGGGTTGTTTTTGCCGCGCGCCAAGCCAGGCCGTTAAGTCGTCGTGGGTGTGGAAGTCCAGTAACGCCTCGCCGAGTTCTTCCAAAGCAGCCGGCGGCAGGGCGCGCACTTGCGTTTCCAGTTCTTCGCCGAGGATGCCCACGCGCCTTCGTAACAAACGGATAGTAGTTAGGGTCATTCCTTCCTGACGGCCTTCCTGACGGCCTTCCTGACGGCCTTCGTCAAACCATTGTCGCGCCATTGAGGGCATAAAATCTCCTTCTTTGGGAAACGCTTGGGTCAACGCTTCCTGTAAGTCGTTTGGTTGCAACTCGCTACCGGACGCCAGATAATTCATTGCCGTCCAGATGTAGTTGAATTCGCTGGCTTGCGGGGCTTGGTTGAGCCAGCGCAGCAATTCTGGCAGGCGCATTTTCAGTTGCTTTTTCTGAAAGACGTATTTGAGCAATCCCAAACCGGCCCGCAGCCATGCGCTTTCGGCGGCGTTGCGCTCGTCGTAGTCGTGGAGGTCAAGCAGGTAATACTCAAACTCCGGGACGTAACGCCGCAGTTCTTCGTGGCCGCCCCAATCTAGCAGCGCGCTGAAACGGCGTTCGTAACGCCAACGCCGCCGCCCATGATACAACACAAACGGCACTATCGGCGGCAACTTCTTCGCGCCTTCGCGCAAGCACTGTTCCCAGAAGCGAACCTGATAGCCTAACGCCTGAAACGAGACCAATTTATAAGGCGCGCTTTTGTGTTCAATGAGCAAACAAGCGTAAGCCTGACCACCCTGGCGCAATGGTGCGCGAAACAGTAAATCCGAAAAATGCTCCTGTAATTCCGGGTCAACGAACGAGTCTTTGACCAACTCCAGCCGCGTCAAATCAAAGGCCGCCGCCTCCGGCAAATGGGCGGCGAAGAGTTCCGCCGCCACTGCCGGATGGTTGAAAAAGCTCTTACAAAAAGCGTCGTGAGGATGATTTAAGTCCAACATCGGTTAGAAGATAAACTTAAAACCAAGCTGGAACTGGCGGCTGTCCAGCGCGGTTTGGGCGCGTGGGAAGAGGAAAAAGTTGGGTAATCCACCCGTCACAGTTCCCGTCGCGTCCGTCGTCACCGTGCCGTTGACTTGAAACAAGCTGTAACGGTTAAGGATGTTGACGAACTCGCCGGTCACTTCCAGTTTATAGCGCTCATTGAACTTAAAAACGCGCGAATGGCGCAGATCAATGTTGAACTGGTTCGGCGTGCGTCCGCTGTTGCGCCCGATGCCAAGCGGACGGTCTGAGCCAATAAAACCGTCGAGATTCAAGTCCAGATTCGAGACGATGTTAAAGGTTTCGCCGCTGTTGGCGGTGGTGATAACGCCGAATTTGTTGCCGTTGAGAATGTAGCGCAGGGCTTTGTTCTCAAACTTGAAATTCGGTTCGCCGACGAAACTCCAGATAAAGGTGTGGCGTTGGTCGGCGACGGACGGCCCCTTATCGCGGCTGCGACTTGTTGGGTCGGAGAGGACGAGGTTGCCTTGCACGAGCGCGACGAGGTTCTGTTCCGGCGCGTCGTCGGTGGCTTTCGAGAGCGTGTAGTTCATGCTGAACTGGTAGCCTTTGGAGAAACGTTTGGCTAACTGGAACGTGGCGGCGTTGTAATCGGAGTTGGCCCCGGATTCGGCAACTAAAATGTTATTGAAAGCGGTGTTGAAGCGCGTGCTTTGCGTGGCGTTGAAAATAGGCCGTCCATCGGAAAGCGTTGTTGCGCCCAAAGCGCGGTTGATGCTGCGATAGACGGGCAGATGGTTGCCGCGCGAACGGATATAGCCAATCGTGAACGAATAATCCGATGACAAGGCTTGTTCAAGTTGGACGTTGGTATGAAACGCGCCGACGACCTCAAAATCGGGCGCGATGGTTTCGATACTCTGCACGGGCAGCGTTGAACCGGCGGGCAGAGAACCGAGCGTCGTGGGGAACGCGGGCGCGCCCGCCGCGCCGGGCGCAAATGTAAAGTTGAAAAAACGCGGACTGCCGTTGTTGATTAAGGCGCGTTGGTACAAATCAATGAACGGTGCTTCGTAGTAAAGCCCCGCACTGGCGCGCAAGACCGTCGGGCGGTTACCTTCGCGCAGGGCATAGACCATACCCAGACGCGGCGCGAGGTTGTTTTTATCAATTTTGAAGTTGCGCGAGAAAGCGAAAGGCGCGTTGGCGTCGGCGTTTGGCACGTCGTAAAGGTCGTAGCGCACGCCGTAGTTTAGTTTCAGGCGGCGCGTGACTTTCCAGTCGTCTTGCGCGAAGAAGTTGTAAAAACTGGAGTTATACTTGATGTTCGGGTTGCCAAAGGCTTCGACGTAGTTGGTATAGCCGCGCAGGTTCGTGCCATTGCGGGCCGCGACGTAAGCCGCGACGTTGGGGAAGGTGTAACGCGCAAAGACGCCGTTGCGCCGCGTGTCTTTGACGCCGATGACGCCGCCGCCAAATTTCATCGTGTGCGCGCCGCTTGTAAGCGTGAAGTTTTCGAGAAACTGCGTCGTGGTTTCCAACGGAACAATCGTGCCGCCGTTTTCGGGTGAACCGAAGTTGGCAATGCCGGCGATGACAACCGAAGGCCCTGTGCCGGAATTGGCGTTGCGTTCGTTGCGTGAATTGCGTTTGGCGTATTGGAAACGGAACTCCAGGAGCGCGTTGTTGGAGATGGTCGTCACAAGCTGCGCGCCGAGCGAATACGAGAGGTCAAGGAAATCAATGCTGCGTTGCAGAGTGTTGATGCCGCCGGCAATGTTGTCGGGCGATTTGTTGTTGAAATAGTTGTAGCGAGCAGAGAAACGGTTGGCGTCGTTGAGTTGGGCGTCGGTGCGAAGGATGAAGAAATTGACTTTCTGCGCCGCCGGAATCGCCGCCGGAAAAGCCGTCGCCGGCACGCCCGCCGCGACGAGAGCCGCTTGGTTAGCCGCGCTGATGCTCAGTAGCCGTTGCGGTTCCACCTGCAAATCGCGTTTGACGTATTCGTAACCGCCGTAGTAGTGCCAACGGTCTTTGACGATGGGGCCACCGATGGCAAAGGTGGCAATGTCGGCGTGGTTTGTCGGTAAATCATTGGGCGAAGTGTAGAAAAACGGGCGCGAATAGAATGACGTGCGACGAAAGCGATAAGCCGCCGAACCGTGTATGTTATTCGTGCCGGAGGGCGTGACGGCGTTCATAATGAGGCCCGGCGTGCCGCCAAATTCGGCTGAAAAACCGTTGGTCACGAGTTGCACTTCGCTCACGAAGGTTTCGGAAATGGGCATCAGGCGAATGCCGCCCCGGTCAACCTGCGTGTTGGAGTTACCGTCGAGTTGGTAATTGGTGCGCCGGGCGTAGCCGTTGGCGTTGATGCGCGGCACGCCGAATTCGGCATTGGGGCGGCCCGTGACGTTGGCTTGTAAAAGCGCGAAATTATAAGGGTTCCGCGAAATGAGGGGTAGATTTTGCACCTCGCTGGCGTTCATTACCCGTCCCAAGTCAATCTTGCCCGCGTCAGCGATGGGTGAGTCGGCGGTAATGGTCACTTCTTCATTGACGCCGCCGGCTTGTAATTCGAGATTGATGGTGGCGATTTGTCCGGTGACGAGTGTGATGCCTTCGCGCACCAGCTTTTTGAAGCCGTTGACTTCGGCTGTCACGCGGTAAGTTCCCAACGGTAACAGCGGGATGCGATAGACGCCGCTCTCGTCGCTGGCT
>JAYVJN010000104.1:0-21646 GCA_043769325.1 Acidobacteriota bacterium | reverse complement strand
GGCGTAGCCCCAAATTATTGAGAGAGCGTGGTTTCCGGCGAGGCATAGCCGTCGCCGCACAGCCGGCGGCAGAGCCGCTTCACTTTTGATTACACCCCTCGCTGGCGATACATTTTCAAACAGCTTTTTAGTTCCGGCGAAAGCCCTATTTTGTGTCTTTTGTGCTTTCTGTGGCGATTTTTCTTTTTCAAACCATAAATTACTCGACAGAACGCGCAATAACGGTATAATGCGCCCAACTGTTTTTTTGCCGCATTAAAGAATTTTTGAAGAAAATAGAGACTGTCGCGTTATCGTTCCAATAAAGTTTGGGAAGTATGTGCGCGATATTGTCGCAAGAGAAGTTATGGCCGATAAAGACGCGCTGGCAACCACCGAAGACTCTGGTTTTGTGCGGGGGCTGGGACTGTTTGATTCCACGATGATTGTCGCCGGGGCGATGATTGGTTCCGGCATTTTTATTGTCTCGGCAGACATCGGGCGGCAGGTCGGTTCGCCCGGCTGGTTGCTCGTCGTGTGGTTGGTGACGGGCGTGCTAACCCTCATGGCTTCCTTGAGTTATGGCGAACTCGCGGCCATGATGCCGAAAGCCGGCGGGCAATACGTCTATCTGCGCGAGGCGTTTTCGCCGTTGTGGGGCTTCCTCTACGGCTGGACGCTTTTTGTCGTCATTCAAACCGCGACGATTGCCGCCGTCGCTATCGGGTTCTCGCGTTATACGGGCGTGCTGTTCCCCAAAATTTCCGAAAGCAACTATCTCATCGCGCCGATACATCTGACCGGCAGCTACGCTATTTCATTGTCAACCGCGCAACTTTTGGGCATTTTGCTCATATTGCTTTTGACGTGGATGAATATGCAGGGCTTGAAACTCGGCAAACTCGTGCAAAACGTCTTTACGGTGTCTAAAACGGGGGCGTTGATTGCCTTGATTCTGTTGGGTTTGTTCGTGGGTTACAACGCTGTCGCGGCAAACGGAAACTTTGGCAACCTGTGGGCGGTGCGCGGCAAATTGCAGGACGTGGGCGGCGGTCTGACGGCGGTTAGTTCGCTCGGTTTGTTCGTGGGGATTTGCGTGGCGCAGACCAATTCGCTCTTTTCCGCCGACGCCTGGAACAACATCACGTTCACGGCGGGCGAGGTCAAAGACCCGAAACGCAACATCCCTTTGTCGTTAGCGTTAGGCACGTTTCTCGTGATTGCGCTCTATATGCTGGCGAATTTCGCGTATCTCGTCACGCTTCCCTTTGAGACGATTCAGCAAGTGCCTTCTGACCGCGTGGCTTCGGCGACGCTGCAAGCCGTGTTTCCCGCCTTTGGCGCGACGCTGATGGCGGCGGCGATTATGGTTTCGACCTTCGGCTGCAACAACGGCCTGATTCTCGCCGGTTCACGCGCCTATTACGCGATGGCGCGGGACGGACTGTTTTTCAAAGCGGCGGGCGAATTAAACAAAAACGGCGTGCCGGCCTGGGGTTTAATAATACAAACCATTCTGGCGTGCCTCTATGTTTTGCCGCGCACGATTAAGCCCGACGGCGGTTACGGCAACCTGTACGGCGATTTGCTGACCTACGTTATCTCCGCCGCGCTGATTTTTTACATTTTGACCATCGCCGGCATATTTGTTCTGCGCCGCACGCGCCCCGACGCCGAACGGCCCTACAAAGCCTTTGGCTATCCGGTCGTACCCGCGCTCTACATCATCGGCGCGTCGGTTATTCTGGTGGTTTTGTTCACTTACCAGAACGCCACCACCTGGCCCGGACTGCTCATCGTGCTATCGGGCGTGCCGGTTTACTTTTTCTGGCGAAGGACGGGTTAGTTTTATGATTAGAACAGTCAATGCCCAAGAAGCACAGGCCAACTTGCCGGAACTACTCTCTTTAGTATGGGCTGGCGGCGAAGTCTTGATTACGGAAGCTGAACAGCCGATTGTCAAATTGACGCCCGTCGCGCCAATGAAAAAGAAGCGGGTGGCGGGTTTGCATCGGGGCGCAATCTGGACCAGCGAGGATTTCGACGAACCTCTGCCAGATGAATTTTGGTTAGGGCAAGAATGAAACTGTTGCTTGACACACATATTTTTATCTGGTGGGCCGACCAACCGGAAAAACTTTCCACGACGGTTCTTTCCGCTTTGGAAGAGGAAGCAAACGACTTGCTTTTGAGTGTCGTCAGTATCTGGGAAATGCAAGTCAAAAGCCAGGCGGGTAAGATGAAACTAAGTCTGCCGCTCAAAGAGTTGGTGGAAAGCCAGCAAACAACCAACGACATAAAAGTTTTGCCGGTGGAATTGGCTCATGTGTTGGCCCTGGATGTCTTGCCCTTTCACCATAAAGATCCTTTTGACCGTTTGCTCCTGGCCCAAGCCATCGCGGAGGGCATGACGGTTGTTAGCGTGGACGGCGTTTTTCCGCTTTACCCGATTAAGCTTATTCAATAAGCAAGTTCAATCAAACCTAAATGGAGGCAGTTCATGTCACTTTTTGCGACTAAACCAATTGACCAAATCGTCGCCGAGGCTACCGAGCAAGGCGAACACACTTTGAAGAAAACTCTGACCGCAACGTCTCTGACGCTACTCGGAATCGGCGCGATTATCGGAACGGGCATTTTCGTTTTGACCGGACAAGCCGCTGGCAAGCACGCCGGGCCGTCAGTGGTAATTTCCATGGTTATCGCCGGCATCGTCAGCTTGTTTGCCGCGCTCTGTTATTCGGAATTTGCTTCTGCCGTGCCGATTTCCGGTTCGGCTTACGCTTATGGCTATGCCACACTGGGCGAATTTATCGCTTGGATTATCGGTTGGGATTTGATTTTGGAATACGCCTTTGGCGCGGCGACGGTGGCTGTCGGCTGGTCTGGCAACGTCGTCAAATTGCTGGGCGCGCTGGGGATACCATTTCCGGTCAGTCTGAGTGCTGCGCCGGGAACAAAGTTCATCGCTTTTACCAATGAGATGATGCAGCGGGTGGATGGGCAGAAAGTCGGTGATACAATTTTGCACCCAACGCTTGGTTACAATGTTGTCACTGACGAACTGGTAAAAGCCATGAGTCAGGTTGGGGTCAATGCCACGACGGAAACCGCGCTTTTCAATCTTCCGGCCTTTCTGATTTCGATTGCCGTCACGCTGCTGCTTATCAAAGGCATTCAGGAATCGGCTAATTTCAACTCTTTGGTCGTGGTGGTCAAAATTTTTATCGTGTTGTTGTTCATCATTGCCGGCATTGGGTATGTCAATATGTCGAACATCGGCATCGGCTGCGCGGCTGGCAGCGCTGGCTGCGCCCCGTTTATTCCACCTAACACGGGCGTCTTCGGCGAATTCGGGGTCAGCGGAATTTTTACCGGCGCAGCCGTGATTTTCTTTGCTTACATCGGTTTCGACGCGGTTTCGACAGCGGCGCAAGAAGCGAAAAATCCGCAGCGCGATATGCCGCGCGGGATTATCGGTTCGCTGCTTATTTGCACGATTTTGTATATTCTGGTCTCCGGCATCATGGTCGGGCTAATTTCCTACACCCAACTCAAAGGTGAAACCGCGCCCATCGCCGCCGCTATGAACGCCGCCGCGAATCAGGCCGCCGCCGGAACTTTTCTCCAAAAATTGCTCAAATCGTTTACTTACATCGTTCTCGGCGGCACGGTTTTGGGGTTGAGTTCAACGATGGTCGTGATGATGATGGGGCAACCGCGCGTGTTTTACTCGATGGCGAAAGATGGGTTGCTGCCTGAATGGGCCGCCAAAATTCACCCGAAATACCAAACGCCGTATATCACCACGATGGTCACGGGTGGAATTGTCGCTATTATGGCGGCGCTCGTCCCGATTAGTCTGCTCGGCGAACTGGTCTCCATCGGCACTTTGTTCGCCTTCGTCATCGTCGCCATAGGAATTTTGGTGATGCGCCGGACGAAACCGGACTTGCAGCGTCCGTTCAAAGTTCCCGCAGCGTGGATTGTCGCTCCGCTGTGCGCTCTATCTAGCCTGCTTCTGATGTTGAGTCTGCCTGGGGATACCTGGATGCGCTTGATTATCTGGATGGCTATCGGCATCGTAATCTACTTCCTTTATGGGCGTAAACACAGCCACTTGCAAAAATCTCTGAAACAGTAAGCAGGTAAGAGAAAGTTTTCCGGTATAATGCGGAAGCCCGCACTTAGTCAAGGGCGTAGCGACACACTTACTTCGTGCGGGCTTCCGCATTTGGGTTAGCCCGCAACATAGTCTTGTCTGCTTACTTGCCGGGGTGAGTTCAAATACCTCATAAATTTCTCTTAGGTGCTTAAACCCATAAATTAGGTATTTCAGCGAAAAGCGGCTCGTTACACGGGCCGCTTTTTATGTCAGATTTCCCGGAAAAACTAATGCCCAACGGCTACAACTTGTAACGCACCTTTTGGCGGCGCAGTTCGTCGTCTTCGACTTCGTGGTTTTGTAGGCGCATGGTGACATCGGCGGTGAGCGTCAAATCGTCGTGTCGTCCGTCGCGGAGGCGGGGCGTGCCGGCGGCGGCAATCATGGCGGCGTTGTCGGTGGAAAGGTGGCGCGAGGGGAAATAACACGGGACGCCGAGGTGTTGCGCGGCGGCGTGGGCCGCCTCACGCAACGCGCCGTTAGAGGCTACGCCGCCGGCGACGATGAGCGTGCGCGGGGCGTGTTCGCGGGCCAGGCGTTCCATCGTGCCGACCAGCGAACGCACAACGACGCTCTGAAAACTCGCGGCTAAATCCTTGGTGGCCTGAGAGGGCTCCGCGCCTTCCGCAACGGGTTGCAAGCCAGTTTCGCGCACATACTTTGAGACCGCCGTTTTCAACCCGCTAAAACTGAAATCGGGTCGCCCGTCGGACATACGCGGCAAGGCGAAAGGCACGGCGCGTGGATTGCCTTCACGCGCCCAGCGTTCTATTTCGGGGCCGCCGGGGTAGCCTAAACCTAAGAGTTTGGCGATTTTATCGAATGCCTCGCCCGCCGCGTCGTCGCGTGTGCGGGCCAACACGCGGTACTTTCCCTCTTCCGGCACAGAGAACAAATTGGTATGCCCGCCGGAAACGATGAGCGCGAAGGCGGGGTAAACGACGGGCGGGTTTTCCAGCGCGACGGAATAGACATGGCCCTCGATGTGGTTGACGCCGACAATGGGTTTGCCCAACGAAAAAGCCAGAGCTTTGGCGTAAGAGACGCCCACCAGCAAAGAACCAATCAAGCCCGGCCCGTTTGTGACAGCAATGCCGTCAAGTTCTGCGAACGAAACGCCGGAGCGCGTCATGGCTTCGTTGACGACCGGGCTGATTTTCTCTAAATGTTCCCGCGCCGCCAGTTCCGGCACAACGCCGCCAAAGGGCCGGTGCAAATCAATCTGCGACGAAATAACCGACGACAACATCTCGCGCCCGTCGCGCACGACGGCGGCGGCGGTTTCGTCACACGAACTCTCAATGCCTAAAACCAACATGGCGCTATTTGTATCAGAAGCCGCCCCAAAGGGAAAAGAAATCGCCGCAAAAAGACGCAAAAAGCGCAAAAAAAGAGTTAAGCAGGTAAGATAAAGTATTCCGGCGGTTAGAGTTACGCTTTGAGGCGTGAAGGGCGGCGTAAAACTCACGCCTCAAGGCGTAACTCTAAGCTTCTTTACCCGGCGGCTTTCTGTATTGTTTGCAGCAATTTGCGGGCGACAGGCGAGTCGGGGTTGGCGCGCAGTAACGCGCCGAACTCTTGTTGAGCTTCGCGCAGCATTCCGGCGCGGGCGTAGGCGAGGCCCGAGGCCAGGCGCGAACGGCTTTTGTCGGCTTGTTCGATGTCGCGTAAATACTCGGCTTCCAAGACTTTGAACCTGGCTTCCGGCGCGGGCGCGGTGGGCGAGATGATTTCTTGTCCGTCTTTCAACGCCGCCACTTGCCACATATAGACGTTCCCGCGCGGCAAGGGCGAGGTTATTTGCCAATTCGTGCCGGAGAGTTTGCCGCTCACGGCGACGGCGCTGAAATTTTGGTCAAAAACCGTGACAATGTAATTGCTTGCGCCTTTCATCGGTTGCCAGTGAAAGGCGGGCCGGTCAGTGCGTGAGACGCTTTTGAGCGGGCCAAGTAAGCCGAACGGCACGCCTTCCTTGCCGCTTGCCATTGTTCCGGCGCGTCCCGCTAATTCTGCCGGCGGCGGCGTAATTTCCAAGGTCTGTCGCGTGAGCGCGGTTTTGACGGCTTGTTGTAACTCTGCGGAAAGCCCGTCCGCGCCCGATAGCTGGCCTTGCCGGTCAAGCGATATGTTGCCGCCACCGTCTCTGAGTTGCGCGACGTAATCTGTTACAGGCGGCGCGCCGGTTTGATAATTGGGCGACGCGGGCGAACCAGGCTGAGGCGGCAAAGGCGGCGGCACATAAACATTGCCCGGCGCAGAAGGGTACGGTTGTGGCGAACCGCTTGCCGGCGCGCTGCTTGGCGAAGTCGCGCCGGCAGTATCCGGCCCTGAGTCGGACGGCAATGACACAATAGGCGGCGGCGAATAAGGCATGGACGAGTTTAGCCTATCGTCGCCAACGGAAACGCGGCGTCTTCTTTCGGTGCGCCCCGAATACCAAAAGAGGCCAAAAATCAAGGCTAAAACCAAGAGAGATAAGACCAACGCTTCAACCCAAGTCCAGTCCGTCGTGCTGGTGAATTTAGTTTTTAGCCGCCTTAACCAATTGCGCGGTTTGCTGTCGTAACCAACTTGCGCGAGATTTTCTGTTGTCACCGGCGCGGCGGCGGGCGGCGTGTCGGCAGCCGGTGTCGCAGATTGGGTGCTGACCGGCAGACTGATAATAGCCGGCGGTGGCTCGGTTGCGTTTAATTCGGCGCGGAAAGCGGATAACTCGCGCAGTTCGTTTTTGCACGAAGCGCAGCCTTCCAAATGGCTCGAAACTATTTCGCGTTCAATATTGTCCAGTTCATCATCCAACAAAGCCGCTAGTTGTGTGAATTCCAGATGCCGGGTCGGGCCTTCGGGCGCAAGCAAAAACGCCTCTTGCAGCGAACGAAAAGTCCCTGTGGTGACAGCTACCGGTGCCACTCGCCGATGGCATTCCACACAATCGCCCAAGTGGTCGTCCGCCGCCAATAAATCTAACGGCGGCAAGGCGGCCCGTCCGTAATCTTTCAATTGTTCGCTAGTTAAATGTTGCATCTAAAGTTCAAAGTTCAAAGTTCAAAGTTCAAAGTTCAAAGTTCAAAGTTCAAAGTTCAAAGTTCAAAGTTCAAAGTTCAAAGTTCAAGCCGGTTTCTTGGAGCTTTGAACCTTGAACTTTGAACATGAAACTTAAACATCCACCAAAGGGATGCGGCGCGCCAGGCGTTCGCGGGCGGCGCGTCGTAAATTAATAACTTGTTGGCGCGTTATTCCAAGCCGCGCGGCGATAGCGGCGTCATCAAGCGGCAATTGTGACCAGAGACCCGCCAAATCTTCCGGCGTCAATTCTAACACGGTGGCAATTTGCCTGAGTGAAGCCACGCCCGTGAGCGGCAGCAAAGCAATGATGCCGCGCCCGTTGGCGTCGCGCAAATTGAGCAACAAAGCTGTCTTTTGGCGGATGGGTAATTGTCCGGCTTCCACCCAGAGTTGCCGCAAATGCTCTATTTGCTCAAGTTGTAAAGCTGTGGCAAGGTTTTGGCCGGAAGCCATGTCGCTATATTCGGCAATTACCTCGACGGTGTTTTCCTCATTCTTTTCGCGTGTGCCCCAGATGGCCGCGCACACATTGACCAATTCATCCAGTTCAACCGGCCCTTGCGCGTTAGCAAAGAGGCCGCGCAGTAACTCAATAGGGTGTAGCGTTTTAGCGAGACGTCCGGGCCAATTGAGTTTGGCCCATTCTGCCGGTTCTTCGCGCAAAGCGGCCCATAAATCTTCGTTGCGCGCAGGCGGCGAGTCGCGCCAAGCGGCGCGGCCCGCCATTACTTCGCGCCGCGTGCCGGCCACTAATTCGCGGAGTTCGTTTTCCCACAAGGCAAACTCTTCGTTGTGCGTCAGCAAATAACGCAACTTGTTTTTTAAGTTATGGCGGCGCGGATGTTGTTGGCGCAGGTGTTCGTCGCAAGCCTGATAGGTAAGCTCCGCGACATGGCTGCGGAAGTTTGCCCAAGCCGGGCCGCCGGGACGTGAGCGCAGAGCTTCCAACTCGCTCAAAAGTTGCAGACGCACACTGCTGCGCAAGGCCAGCGCGTTCTGGTTGTCGGCATTATCATCCGCCTCGCGCAACGTGACGCGCAAATTATGGCGCAGAATACTGCCGATGACCGGCTCCGCTTGCTCGTATAAGAGGCGCGACAAAGCCAACTCCGCCGCCGCCTCGTCCTGCGCTTGCAGGTAAGACGACAACGCTTCATCGGCAACTAGGGCCGATGGTTGCAGTATTATCGCTTTTTCGTCCAATTCAATCGCGCTCATAAAAACTCAGGCATGAATCGCCTTGTTTAAGCAGACGCCAACGGCGCAACTCGCCGGCTATTTCCGGCAAAACCGTTTTGGCGTGATGCTCCGCCACTACTAAACCATTCTCTGACAATAAACGCTTATTACTCAATAATTCCAAAACTGAGCAATAATCTTGCGCATATGGCGGGTCGAAATAGACCATTTCCCACACGATTTGTTCGTCCCGCGCCGCGCAACGCCGCAAATAATCGGACGCCTCGCGGCAGACTACTTCGGTCTCATCTTCTGGCACGCCCAGCGCGTCCAGATTGGTTTCCACCAAGCCACAGAGCTTACGCGAGCGATCCACAAATGTCGCGTGACCGGCCCCGCGCGAAAGCGCCTCAATGCCCACTGCCCCCGAACCGGCGCACAAATCCAAAAAACGAGTGCCCGTAATGCGCGGCGCGAGGACATTAAACAGAGTCTCGCGCAGACGGTCAGACGTAGGCCGCGTACCCATTCCCGGCGGGCCGTGCAAACGGCGGCTGCGGTATTTTCCGGCTATCACGCGCATCGCTTTTAATTCGTCAACCGTGAATCGTAAATCGTGACAAGAAAGCCGGTGTTCGCGGTTTCGCTTCGCACTTCACTTCACCCTCCGTCACTTTTTGCCAGAGCGTGAGACCGCCGGGGCTGACGGGAAATCTGCACCATAGCATTGGACAGATAACGCTTAGTAACTTAGCATAAACACGGAGGCCACACTAAATGGCATAACTCCCGCCGGCAGATATTCCTATTCGTGCAAAAAAATACCGCGTTGTCAAAGGTTTTTTTACACTCGGAACACTTTTTGCTGGAATTTAACTATAAATTAGTGTTATCCTAGGCATTAGCACAGTTTGTGCTTCCCTTTTCCTTTTATGGCATAGAAAATGCAATTGGAATGACGACGCTGGGCAACCGGCGCGGGAGAAAACTTTTCTAACGATAACGGCGCGGAACTTTTGCCCGCCGCCATCGTGCAAGACTTTAGAGACAAAAGGGGTACAAGTTAAGATGACCACGACAAAAAATTCGCGCCACTGGTTATTACTGGTTTCGCTGTTCGCGTTTGGCTTCGCCGCCAACACAGTCCGCGCCCAGCAACCTTCGCCGTCGCCATTGGTAAGATCCACCGGCATTGTCACGCCGGTCAACGCGCCGCCAACTCCGGCGGGCGCGGCGGGTTATCCGACCATGCCCGACGACATTGTTCCGCCGCTACCGGCAGACGCCACCGCTTTCAGCACGCAAGGCGCGCTTTTTGAAACACCCGACGGGCGTGTCATCTACGGACAATCCCTGGATCAGGGTTTTAACCCCGCCTCTGCGATAAAAGTGGCGACCACCTTTGCCGCATTCCGCAAATACGGCCCTGATTACCGCTTCCCTTTGACCGTTTGGACTAACGGCGCGCTCGACTCCACCACCGGCACGATTGCCGGCGATATAATTGTATCGGGCCGCGATTTTTCGTTCAACTATGAACAGGCCGTTCAATTGGCGCGTGATTTGAACAAGCAAGGCATCCGCACCGTCACCGGCGATTTAGTTGTCTCGCAAGAGTTTACGCTCAACTTCGATGGCAACAACCAGCGTTCCGGCGAAGTGCTTTACGATTCATTGGACGCCAAACGCCGCCCCGCGCGCGTGAAAAAATCGTGGGCGAAATATCAAGCTTCGGCGGGCGACGCCGATACCAGTAGCCCGAATGTTGAAGTTCTGGGCTCGGTTTATGTGGACAATGTCCCGCTCAATGCCCGCAAGGTTTTGGAGCATCGTTCCAGCCGTCTGGTGGACATCGCCAAAGTTATGTTGTGCTATTCCAACAATTTCATGGCGGAAGAGATGGGCGAAACCATCGGCGGCCCGGCTGGTCTGGACAACTTTTTGACCCGCGAACTCGGCTTGCAGGCGCAAGAAGTCCAACTCGCTTCCACTAGCGGACTTGGCGTCAACCGCATCACGCCCCGCGCTATGATGAAAATTCTGCGCGGCACGCGGACAGAATTAGCGCGTCACCGTTTGACTCTATCCGATATTATGCCCGTCGCCGGCGTTGACCCGGGCACATTGGCTGGTCGTTATACGCAATTCCCGTCCAAAGGCAGCGTCATCGGCAAAACCGGCACGCTCATCCAAACCGACGCCGGCGCGTCTGCGCTTATCGGCCAGTTGAACACCGCGCAAGGGGAAGTTCTGTTTGTCATTCTCAATATGCGCGGCAACGCCCGCACTTTCCGCAAAAGCCAGGACGCGCTTGTCACCTCCGTCCAAAATATGTACGGCGGCCCCTTGGCCTTTAACTACCGCCCCGACAGCGTGACACAAAAGCTGCTCCGCACCGAAACCGACGCCTCCAGCAACGCTGAAGAAATTGACCCCAAGCAACAGCGTTAGCAATGGTTTAGACAACTTGAACAGCAAAACTGCGGGAGGCAATTGCTTCCCGCAGTTTTGCGTTATGTTGCGAAATAGCCCTTGACAAATAATCTAAAGAATTTTCTTTTCACGAGTAGCCCCAAAATTGCAAAATTGCGTCTGGTTGTGAATAATTGGCGAATTTCGCTGGTTACAGGAAAAATTGTAACCACTCAGGTGGTCTGAAATGCCATAACCGGTGTATTGACAAGGTTTGGCTAAATTCCGCGCTTTGGCGGGGGAAATAATTGCAAGATATTCCCCGCTCTTCAATCAAGTGTTTGCACGATTTAGCATTTTAGCTAAAATTCGGGTACTTAAAAGACGCGCCAAAAGGCCGCCACGCGGCAGCAGGCAGCAGGCAGTAAGAAGCCGCGTTGCACTAACACAGGCGCGCACCGCCGCCGCCATCACGGTCTGCGCCAATGATTTACCGGCGCGCTTCGCCAGCCGGCAGCCGGCAATAGTTACTGCTTACTGCCGGCTGGCTTCAACGACTTTTTTGGATTTTCTAAATGTCTGTGTTTCCTAGACTTAGACCACTTGAGTAGTTACCAATTTTATTCAGCATAAGGTCTATTGCATTGAGCGGCGGTTATTTCGGCGCGTTAAACTTGGCGTCGTCCAGTGTTGGGTTAATTTTGACTTCCATGATTTGCCGCGTCCAGCGAATATGCGGCAGGGCGTAGTGAATGGTGGCGGGTAATTTCACGCCGCCGAAGTCTTTATAGTCGGTGTAATCCACTTGGAAAACATGGTTGCCGAGAATTGTCTGAGTGGCGGCGGCGCGGCGCGTGAGAAATCCGGTCTGGGCGTCAAAATAAAGCCTTTCGCGTTGGTTATTGGCACCGGTGGCGATAACCAGATAGACCTCTTTGCCGTCAATCCGGTCAACCTGGCGAAATTCCAGTTTCGTGTAAACCGCTGCCAAGTTGGAGTTGGCAAAGATTTCGGCTTCGCGGCGGATTTGCGTGGCTTCGTCGGGTTTTAGTTCAATGGCTTGTTTGTCGCCGGTTTTCCAAGCCTTCGCGCCGTCCCAGCCTTCGGCAATCACATAGCTGCCGTAAGTGGTTTGCGCTAAGAGTTTATTCGTTTTTTGCCAGACTTCTTCGGGTTCGCGGGTCTTGCCGTCGGGTTCCAGGCGTTGGGCTTTGATGGCGCGCGAAGTCACTTTGGCGAGATTGGCTTTACCGCCGAGAGCGGTTTCGTAACGGGCCAGAATCTCCACGATGGTGGGCTTAGTAGCGGGTTGCGCGGGGCGTTCTTCCACCGGCACGGGCTTGAGCGGCACTGTCGCTTGCGGGTGCGATTTGCCCTGATGACACGAGTTGCAATTGATTTCGGGGCGTCCGTTGAAATAATTCTTGTTGAGGTCAAAGGTCATCTTCAACATCTGCCGCGCCGTGTCTTTGTTTTCGTTACCCTCTTTTTCGTAATCGCCGTCATTGGAAGCGTGGCAAAAAACGCAGTTGACGCCCAACGACGCCGACATGATATTCATCACTTTGCCCATCTGGTCAGCGGGCATATCGGTAAGCACTTTGATGCTTTTGAATTGCTGCCCGGCGGTGACGGCCTTTGTCTGCATCAGGCTGCGGGAAGGTAAAAAGGTTAGCCCGAAGAGGGCAAAGACAACGAACACAATTAGTTTGACCGGTTTTTTTGGCATAATTTTTCTCACTCAATAAGCTTTGCTAGGATAAAGAGAAATACTGCGACGAATTTTCACGGATTTACTCAGATAAAGCAATCCGCGAAACATCCGTCGCAGTATTTTCTTGTTGTCAGTGGCCCGTCAACGGTTCTCGTCAAACTTGGGCTTGCCGGCCTTGGTTTTGCGGTAGGTGCCGCCGGAATAGACGTTGTGGCCGAAGCCGCAACCGCCGGTGCCGCCGTCTTCCGTAACCTTTAGTTTATTACCGGGCAGGAATTTCATCGTAATCATGCAATTTTCGGTGCCCGGCGGTTGAAAGGTCGCCACGTCATTAACGATGTACGCTTCACCCAGCGCAAATCCGGTGTTGGCCGTCAGTTCGCCGTTCGCTTTATAGGCATAGACCAAATCCATCTGCACCTTGAGCTTACCGCCGCCAAGCGCGAGAATCCTGATTTCGTTATCGCGGTAAGCGTAAGTCCCGTTGGCTTGCGTGGCGGTCACAATTCTAGGCTTTTGCGCCACCGCCAAACTTGCCAAAACTACCAGAAAAACTGCGGAGAAAATTAGTCTTTTCATGTAAATCCTCTGTTTAATCAATCTTCACGATGCCGCGATGGAAACGTGTAACGACATTGGGATCCGGTGCCAGGCGCGTGCGAGCCGATTCCTTGCCGTCATATGACAATTGATTGAGCACATAACGGATGCTCTCTAACCGCGCCAGTTTTTTATCGTTCGCGCTGACAATAATCCAGGGGCTGAAAGAGGTATGCGTTTTGCTGAACATCTGCTCTTTGTAAGAGGTGTATTTATTCCATAATTGCTGCGCTTGCATATCAATCGGGCTTAGTTTCCACTGTTTCAGAGGATTGAGCCGGCGCGATTCAAAACGACGCAATTGTTCATCCTGCGCAATGGAAAACCAGAATTTGATGATGGTCACGCCGTCCTCATAGAGCATATGTTCATATTCCGGAACCTGCTGCATAAAGCGTTGATACTGAGCTTCATGGCAAAAGCCATTGACTGGTTCAACCACAGCGCGATTGTACCAACTGCGGTCAAAAAAGACGATTTCGCCTTCGTTGGGCAGTTGCCGCGTGTAGCGTTGGAAATACCATTGCCCGCGCTCCTCTTCCGTCGGTTTCGGCAAAGCTACAACGCGCAGGGCGCGCGGATTGAGATGCTCGGTAAAGCGCCGGATAGTGCCGCCTTTGCCGGCAGCGTCACGCCCCTCGAAAAGAATAGCGATGCGCTGTTTATTGCTCTGTACCCAATGTTGCAACTTAACCAATTCGATTTGTAATAACTCTAACTGCTCCTCATAAAGCAGCATTTCCAACACGGGCTTGAGCCGCAAGTTGCGCTCTTTCAACAACCGGCGCATACCGGCATTTGTATTGACGCGGCGCAAATCGGCTTCGGTGATGGGTAAATCAGCGTGTTTGATACGTTGCTTAGGCCCTCGCGCCAATTCATCCTCAACCACCAAAGGTTGGAAGTGAGCAGAGTCTTCCAGCTTAGGCATTTCTGGTAAAGCCGCTTCCGGCGCATTGACCGGCAGTTGCGACAGTGTTGGACGCGGCACTGTACGGCGACGCGGCGGCGCGGGCTTGGCTTCAGCCACGGCGACGGCAATCTCCGGCGCGGCTGCGTCGTTTTTCCCATTGTTCAATTCGTTGTTGTCCGCACTCATTAACCAAAGTTCTCCTATGAATTAAATCGCCCCGGCCCGCTCACACACGCCAACCGGAGAGCAAATACAGCTCAACTTTGGGGAAATTCCCCCAACTCTCATGCTGTTACCACAGAATTACGCAAATATCGGGCCAGAGGTCGTTAAAATCTAACAGAACAATTGTACTCTAAACCCTAAGTATAAAGCCCGCTTTTCAGTTTGACAGCGCAGCGCACGTTAGGCATTGTAAGCGCATCACTCCGAAAAGAGCTATTGAGATGAACAAAGGCAAGAAGCAGAAAATTAAATTTACGCCGACGGAGACACAACCAACGACCAGCGAGGTCTTCGATTTTGCGCCGGCCAAACCCGTAGTGGAACCGGAAATGAGCGGGCCGGCGGTTGTCTTGGCGGAAACCAAGCCAAGCAGTGAATGGCTTTATGCGGCGTTGCCGGGGTTGGCGGCGGTTTTGGCTTACATAAATACGTTGCGCGGCGAGTTTGTTTACGACGACAAACGGCAGATTGTCCGCAACCTGCTGATACAGGATTTGTCCAATTTTTGGACGGCTCTGAGTTCGGATGTGTGGGCCTTCAAAGCGGAAGCCATAGGCGCGGCTTCGAGCAATTACTGGCGGCCTTCGTTTGTTTTCTGGATGATTTTCAACTATCAGCTTTTCGGGTTAAAGCCTTTGTGGTGGCACATTTCCAATATCCTGATGCACGCCGGCGTGACCCTGCTGGCTTACTTTTTGTTGCGGCGGTTTGATGTCTCACAATTGGCGGCGGGCGCGATTGCCTTGCTTTTCGCAGTGCATCCGGTTCACACGGAATCCGTCGCGTGGATTTCCGGTTCGCCGGATCTCATCATGGCTTTGGGCGTGCTGGGTTCTTTGTGGTTTGTGAAGAATCTGCAAACGAAACAGACGCCGCGCGATTGGGCCTTGGCCTTGCTGCTTTTTGCGTTGGCGTTGGGCGCGAAAGAGGCGGCGATACTCTTTCCGCTCGCGGTTTTCATGCTCTTTTGGCAACCGCCACGAATAGAAGGCGACGGGCTGCATTGGAAACAGGCCACGCTCTGGGCCACACCTTTTGCGGTGCTGGCATTTGTTTATTTCCTCGTGCGCCTCGCCATCATCGGGCAACTCACGCGGGAACAATTGGATGCGCCCACACCTTTCGAGATGCTACTCTCGGTGCCAGAGATTTTCTGTTTTTACTTGCGCCAAACCGTTTTTCCTCTGTGGATTGGCCCCGCTTACCCTTTACGCGCTGTGACTACGGACACCATTGGCGTAGGCAATTTCTTCGCGCCATTGCTGATTGCGCCGCTCGCGTTGGCGGCTTTGGTCTGGCTGGCGCGGCGCACTCCGCTGGCGCGTTTAGGGTTGGCGATATTTTTGCTCTTTCTTGCGCCCGCCTTCAACATCGGCGCGTTTCTGCGCGAACAGGCCGTGCATGACCGTTACCTATATTTGCCGCTGCTAGGATTTCTTATTCTCGTCGCGCCGCCTGCGTTAGAATGGCTTGCGGCGCATTCCAAGCCTTTGGCGTATGGGGTTTTATGTGTCGCGTGCGTGCTTCTGAACGCGCAAACCGTGCGTTACAACCGCGCCTGGCTGACGCCCATCGGATTGTTTGAAGCGGCGGTTAAGGCCGACCCAAGTTCCGCGCTCAACCACGACAGCCTGGCGGCGGAATATACCAGCGCAAAACGCTGGGACGACGCGCTAAACTCTTACAATCAGGCGCTTTCCCTTAAACGGCAAACGACTTCGCTCGCGGGGCGGGCGCAGACCTTGACGGAACTGAAACGCTTTGACGAAGCCGAACGCGACCTGTTGGACATCACGCAGGGCCGCGTGGAAGTGAGCAGCAACTATTCACTCTACCAAACCTACGAACGCCTGGCCATCACATATGAGCGGCAAGGAAAATTTGAGCAAGCCGCGAAAGCTCTGGAAGAAGCGCGTAAAAAGTTGCCGCAATACGCCGGGGCCATCAGCGACAAAATCGGTGTCGTCCTCGTCCGTGCGGGCCGCAAAGATAACGCCATCGCGCAGTTGGAAGCCGGCAAACCATATGCCCGCAAAGAGTTGCTGCCGGAAGCGCGCTCCGTCTTTTACCACCTCGGCAAGCTCTACGCCGAAGCGGGTAAAGCAACCGAGGCTCGCGGCGTGTTACAGGAATATCTGGCTTTGACCGCGAATATGCAAGACCCTGTCACCTTGCAACAACGCCAAGACGCCGCCGGAATGTTACAGAAACTCGGTGGATAAAGTTTAATAACTGATGTTACGCGGCAGAGTTAAACGATTTCAGTTTGACGCTGAAAAACAAGCGCGGCATATGCTAACCGCCATTGAACATTAGCCCTTAAACATTGCGCATTATTGGTCAAAAATACTTACGAATAATGCTCAAGGCATAGTGTTCAAGGCGCAATGAGCGCGCCGGCGATTGGTCAAGTTAAAAGCCGGACTCATTGCTGCCTAACGTCAGTTAGTAAGCGGAGTTTTTTTAGCCGGCGGCAGAACCTCGAAACAAAAAGCTAAAAACCGAAAACCAAAAACTTCCCTACTGCTGTATAGTTGCGGCGATGTTATATGAATGGGCGGGCAAAATCTGGCGCAATATGCCGCGCCTAGTACGTTACGCGATTCTGGGCCTGGTTGAACCCAAATTTTTGGTGACGGCGGGCGCGGTTGTAATAGACGAAGCGGGCCGCGTTTTGTTGCTCAAACACGTTTTCCATGCCGGTTCGGGTTGGGGCGTGCCGGGCGGTTTTATTGAAAAAGGCGAGTCGGCGGATGAGGCCCTGCGCCGCGAATTGCGCGAGGAAATCGGGCTGGAAATCGCGGATGTGCGGCTCAGTTACACGCGCACACTAAGGCAGCCGCAACAAGTTGAATTGGTTTTTCTCTGCCGCCCAGCCGGAAAGTTAGGCGCATTGAACCATGAAATCGAACGCGCTGAGTGGTTTGCGCTTGACGCGCTGCCTTCGGGGTTGTCTGGCAATCAACGCCAATTGCTTGCGAAAGCCTTGCCAAACGCTACGCAAAAATGATTAGATATAGAGCGCGTTCAGTTTAGTTTTATTACCTAGTTTTCGAGGAGATTCCGCCATGCCAAACTTAATCCCGACCAGCGAATCGGTTATGGGCTTATTGAAAAAAAACGGTGCTTACCGGCACGGTCATTTTGTTTACCCCAACGGCAAACACGCCGCCAATTACTTTCAAATGCCTCTGGCTTTTCGCAATTATGACACGGCGCGGATTCTCGGCGTTGGACTTAGTCGTTTACTCCGCATCGAAAAAAACATCTCCAAGTTTTTACCGAATGTCGCCGTTGTTTCGCCAGGGCCGGGCGGGATTTTAGTCGCCGTCGGCGTGCGCGAAGCTCTCAGTGGCAAACAAATTTATTGGGCCGAAATTGAAGAAGGCAAACGGCTTTTCCGCCAATACGTTAACGAGGGCGACATCATGCCGGCTATCATCGTGGATGACCTGATTCGTTCTGGCAAAGCGCTCGAAGAAGCAGCGGATTTGATTAAAAACCTGGGCGGCAAAGTCATTGGCTGCGGCGCGATTGTGCGTTTCAAAAGCTCGCCCTCTCATGTCGGCGATGTGCCCATCAAAAGCCTCGTCGAATTTGACGCGCGGCTCTACGACACTTGGGAAGAATGCCGCGACGCCGAAGGCTCCGACCTGGAGCGCAGTATGGCTGAAGAGCGTGTGCGTATGTAACCAAAGGGAAAATGGATAGTGGAGAATGGAGAATTAAAAGCCGGTTGGCTACTCTCCATTCTCCACTATCCATTTTCCCTTAACCGTCACATCTCGTGGCGGTTGACCATCGCTTTTTCCATCGTCACTTCATCGGCGAATTCCAAATCGCTGCCGACGGGCATTCCCATCGCAATGCGCGTGACTCTGAGGCCCAAAGGTTTTAATAAGCGGCTGATGTAAACTGCCGTCGCTTCGCCTTCGGTGGTCGGGTTGGTCGCCAGGATTATCTCCTTAACTTCCACGCCCAGGTTGTTTTCCGGGCGCAGACGCGGCAACAGATTGTTGAGGTACAAATCATCCGGCCCGATGCCGCGCAGTGGCGAAAGACAACCGTGCAGAACATGGTAAAGCCCGCGAAAGCTGCGCGTTTTTTCAATGGTTACTTGGTTTGACGGTTCTTCGATAATGCAAATTATCGAACGTTCGCGTGTAGTAGAAGAACAGACGGGACACGGGTTTACGTCCGTTAAGCTATTACATGACGAACAATAAACGATACGCGCTTTCACGTCTTGCATGGCGGCGATGAAACGCTCAACGTCCGCTTGCGGCGTGCGCATGACGTGAAACGCCAGACGCTGCGCCGACTTGCCACCAATGCCCGGCATTCGTTTGAATTCGTCAATTAGTTTCGCTACTGGTTCTGCGTACTCTAGCATCTTAGGATTTGCGATTTTAGATTTTGGATTTTAGATTAGATTTTGCCGGCTGCGCCGGACAAGTCAGTACCCAGAGCGGTAGCGACGGGGCGGGGGAGCAAATTTAGCATCAAGGTATGGACAGGCAACCCGTCGCTACCGCTTTCGGTACTGACCTACCTATATAAGCGCAGCTAGCAAAATTCAATCCAAAATCGGCAATCCAAAATCTAAAATAAATTCCCCAGGCCTGGCGGTAACATTCCGCCGAGTTTGCCTTTCATGGCTTCGTCCACTTTGCGGTTGGCTTCGTTAAGCGCGGCAATGATAAGGTCTTGCAGCATTTCCGTATCGCCGTCTTTGACTGCTTCGGGGTCAAGTTTGAGCGAGACAATTTCGTGGCTGCCCTTCATCACTACCGTCACCATGCCGCCGCCGGCTGAGGCTTCGACCTGCATGGCGTTCATTTCCTGGCCCATTTTTTCCTGCATTTTCTGGGGTTCTTTCATCATTGATTGGATATTGAATCCACCGGGAAATTTCATCTTTTACAACCTTTCTGCGTTAATTTTGCGGCATCGCCGAACGCTGCTTCATCCTAACCGCGCCGGAGCGTAAATGCAACGCGAACCATCGCATAAACGCGCCGTGACAGCGTCATGCGCTGCGGTTACAATACAATTTTGTTGGTCATGCTGTACCGGAAACTATTGCGCCCGTTGCTGTTTCGTTTGCCACCGGAAACGGTGCATGAACTCGCTTTACACGCTCTCGCGTGGAAGCCTTCAGGCGCGGCAAACAACCAGGCGCCGCCGTTTGGCAAGTTGTCCCGTTTTGGCCTCAATTTCGCTAACCCGATTGGTTTGGCCGCTGGTTTCGACAAAAATGGTATTGCGGTTAAATCATTGGCAAGAATGGGTTTCGGCTTTCTCGAAGTCGGCACCGTGACTAATTTAGCGCAACCTGGGAACGACAAGCCGCGCCTCTTTCGCCTTCCGCAAGACCGCGCGCTTATCAATCGGTTAGGTTTTAACAATGACGGCGCGGCGGCCCTCGCCGAAAGGCTAAAACTAAACAAACCAAACGGTTGTGTGGTCGGCGTCAACATCGGCAAAAGCCGCGCCGTCGCGGTGGAAGACGCCATTCCCGATTACCTGGCGAGTTTCCAGGCGGTGCGCGAGGTGGCCGATTACGTCGCCGTCAATGTCAGTTCCCCCAATACGCCCAACCTGCGCGAATTGCAGAAACCAGAAGCTTTACGCGATTTATTACAAGCCCTGCAAGCGGAAAACCAGAGTTCAGAGTTCAAAGTTCAAGGTTCAAAGTCCGGTGCCGGCGTTCCCTTGCTCTTGAAAATCGCGCCTGATTTAAGTGAGGACGAGTTGGAAAGCATTGTCGAGATAGCGCGCACGGCTGGCATCGCCGGCATAATTGCCACGAACACCACGATTAGCCGCGACGGTTTACACACTCCGGCGGCGCAAGTGTTGGAATATGGCGCGGGTGGTTTGAGCGGCGCGCCTTTATTTACGCCCGCAACCCGCGTGCTGGCAAAACTTTACCGCTTGACGCGCGGACAGTTGCCGCTCGTCGGCGTGGGCGGTATCTTTTCTGCGGCAGACGCTTGGGCTAAAATCTGCGCCGGCGCGAGTTTGTTGCAAATTTATACCGGCTTCATCTATCAAGGGCCGGGCTTTGCCAGTGAATTGAACGAAGGACTGGCGCAAATGCTGGCGCAAAGCGGGTTCAAATCATTGGACGAAGCCGTCGGCTGCCGCGCCGATGAAGAGATTGGGGGTTAGGAATTGGGGGTTGGTTGGGAAAACCGCTATCTGAAATTCTTATGTTTGACGCTAAAAACAGACTAATCATCGCGCTTGATGTGCCAACCGCGAACGCGGCCCGCGAATTGGTGGCGCAATTGCGCGGCGTGGCGGGGATGTTCAAAATTGGCTCACAGCTATTCACTGCCGCCGGGCCGTCATTGGTGCGCGAGATTGTGGCGCAGGGCGAACGGGTATTTTTAGACTTGAAATTTCACGACATTCCCAACACGGTTGCGGCGGCGGGCGTGGAAGCGGCGCGTTTGGGCGTGGCGATGTTCAATGTCCATGCCGGCGGCGGGCGCGAGATGATGCGGCGTGTGGGCGCGGCGGTAACGGAAACCGCAGAGCGTGAAGGCTTGGCAAAACCAATCATTTTGGGCGTCACCGTTTTGACAAGTTCGGACGCCGCGACGTTAGCAGAAGTTGGTTTAACCGCTACGCCGCCAGAACAAGTTGAGCGTTTAGCGCGTTTGGCTGATGAAAGCGGTTTGTCTGGCGTGGTCGCTTCGCCGCAAGAAATCGCCTTGGTACGCGCTGCCACGCGCGAAGATTTTGTTATCGTTACGCCGGGCGTGCGTCCGTCGGGCGCGGCGCAAGACGACCAAAAGCGAGTGCTGACACCAGGCGAGGCGGTGGGCGCCGGGGCCGATTATATCGTCATCGGGCGGCCCATTATCAAAGCCGCCAACCTTTTAGCCGCCGCGCAAGCAATAATTGACGAAATGTCCTTTGTCAGTAGTCCGCTGCTGACCACCGACCACTGACAAATGATTGAATATCACAGAGAGGGAACTGGGCCGTTAATCCTTTATGTTTGCGGCATCGAAGGCACGGGGCGATTGTTTTATAAGCAAACAGAAGACTTACGCCGCGACTACACGGTGATTTCTTACGCCTCGCGCCAGACGCCAGACCACACGCTGGAAGATTTAGCGGACGACATCGCCTGGATTATCCGCGACGCCGGTTTCACCCGCGCCACTATCGTTGCGGAATCTTTTGGCGGTTTGCCGACGCTGTGGGCGGCCTGGAAATACCCGAAAATGGTGGAGCGCATGATTTTGTCGAACACCTTTGCCTATTTTTTGGCGCGCCGCAGAATAAACTTTGCAGTCGCAATCTTTTCGCTTTTGCCTTATGCTGTTTTACGTTGGTATCGTGCGCGCCCGACGCGCAGCAACCTGTTCGGCGCAGC
>JAYVJN010000103.1:0-2563 GCA_043769325.1 Acidobacteriota bacterium | reverse complement strand
CGCCCGCGTATGCACTCGCTCTTTGGCCTCGCCAATCAAACGGGCCTGAGCAGCATTCTGGCGGGCCGGCTTGATGAAAACGGTATGCTGGCCCTGATACAGCAACACGAAACAAGCGGTTTATTCGTCTTGACTTCCGGCCCTATCCCGCCCAATCCGGCAGAACTCTTGGGTTCACAACAGATGCGCCAACTGATGGCGGTCTTGGAAGCCAACTTCACGCACGTCATCATTGACTCGCCACCCATCGTCTCGTTCACCGACGGCGTGCTCATCGCCACGCTCACCGACGGCGTGTTATTGGTCGTCGAAGCGGGCCGCACCTCGCGCAACCTGGTGCGCCGCGCCCGCCAACTCTTGCAAGACGTGGGCGCGAAAATCTACGGCGTCGTGCTCAACAACCTGGACGTTAAATCCCGCGCCTACTACGATTACAACGGCTATTACTACCAACACTACTACGACAACACGGACAAGGAATAGTCCCGCGAAGATGGCGAAGAAAACTGCAAAGACGGCAAACCAGGGCTTGCTCGGCCTGGAAGTGCGAAACTTTCGCGCCCTCGCCGACATAAGCCTCGAACTAGGCCCGCTCAATGTCTTCTTCGGGCCAAACGGCGCGGGTAAATCGTCCCTTTTAGACTCTTTGTGGTTTCTTCACGATTGCGCCACACGCGGGGTTGGCGAAGCGTCGGCTCTCCGCAATCAGGGGATTGGTTTGTTGTGGTACGGCGCGGCAGATGGCGCAAAAATAGCTATCAAACTTAAAACCGCCAAGGCAGACTATGAGGTAACATTCAGTTATGTGGCCGGCCGGCCAGACTCTTCTCCGGGAGAGCTGCTCCGTTCCTGGCCGATTAACGACGCATTGGTAAGAGAGGCAGGTAGCAATAAAGCGAAGTTTATACCTGACGAACCGCAGTTTTACCGCGAGGCAAGTATTGCTTCGGGGGCCTTAGCCCTCACATATGCTGGCTCTGAGATGTCTGCCGCAAGGGAAATACATAAATTCCTCAGCCAAATGCAAAGCTACTTTTCGCTGGCGGTAGATGTGCGACAAATCAGAAACCGGGGTTCACAATCCACGCCCGACTTTGTGCCAACGGAAGATGGGGCGAATGTCCTGAGCGTTTTGCGTAACTTGTATGCGCGCCAATCCTTAGACGAACGGTACGACACTATCATCGGTTTTATGCGCGAGGCGTTTCCCGCTTTCCAAAACATCATCATCGAACAAACCGGAGTGCAGTGGGTTTATGGTTCGTTCATTGAGAAAGACCTACGCCAGCCGATTCCCGTCGCCAACATTTCAGACGGCTATTTACAAATGCTCTTACACTTGACCGCGCTTTTCTGCAAGGAAAAAAATGACGGCGGTTTGATAATGTTCGATGAACCGGAAAACTCGCTCCACCCGCACGCTATCGCCATTTTTGCCAAAGCCGTTAAATTGGCAATTAAAGAGTGGCATAAGCAAATCTTCATTGCCACACATTCGCCCGTTTTACTTAGTCAGTTCAAAGCCGAAAACGTTTTCGCAGTAGGGAAAAAAGAGAGCGCAACTTTCTTACGGCGCGTTAGCGAACTGTCGGAGATTGACGATTTACTGGAAGATTACGCGCTAGGTTCGCTTTATATGGCTGAATTAGTGGCTCCGCAGAGCGTAATGGCTGGTACGGAAAATTGACATGGAGCAAGAAAAATGCGCCCGCTTCAGATTCGGCCTGCTTGTAACGGGCATAACCGAAAAAGAACATTTGCCCAAACTATTTCAGGGAATAGCTCCAAATCACATCTGTTCATTTGTGGTTATTGACGACCCTATTTTTACAGAAGAGAATCCGGTTCTCGGTCAACGCAACCCACGCGGAGAGAAACGCAAAGCCAAGATGGTTGGCAGAGGCGACGACATTCCCAAAAAAGATTTGGAAGAAATTGGTTTCCCGGCCCGTCGTTATTTGACCGCTAATCCTTGTCATTTTGTGTTGCTTATAGACGACCTTGAACATAACCGTCAAAGGCAAGCCCAAGAAGTCTTTAACCGCTACCGGCAAGCGTTTGATGCTGCTCTGAAAGAGGAACAGCAACGGCGGGCCTCCGTTCATTTTCTGGTCAATATGCTTGAAGCCTACTATTTTGCTGACGCCAAAGCACTTAACGCTACGTTGGCAATCGCGCCGCTTCAGGCTGATTATGATGGCGATGTAGAGATGATTAGAAATCCTAAGGGGTATCTGAGAGGGTTGCTTCCAAGTTTCAACGAAATAGTTGATGGCGGCAAGGTTCTCTCATTGATAAATGTGGAGCATATTCTCTCTAACCCCGACACTTGCGCCGGATTGCGGACACTGTTTGCCTGGTGCGTTAAGGTGATAAAGCTGAACCCCGATTACCAAGACCTGATTCCACCGGAACGCTACTGCTTAAACGGCGGCGTTTTGAGCGACCTGACGAAAGCCCAGCTTGATAATTTTTAGATGAATCTGACGATAGCCGGACAATCCAAACTCCGCAAGCCAAACTCCGCAAGCAAATGTGTGGCATAGCCGGACTCGTCGGCGTT
>JAYVJN010000102.1:0-6603 GCA_043769325.1 Acidobacteriota bacterium | reverse complement strand
ATGGCGTAGCGGATGGCGCGCTCTAACAAAGAGGCGTCCATCTGGCCTTTGATGAGGTAATCCGCCGCGCCCGCTTGCATGGCTTCATTATCAATGGCGCGGTCATTTTGCCCCGTCAACAAAATCAAAGGCGCGGCGCAGCCGTTGGCGACAGCTTCGCGCAACAAGCCCAAGCCATTGTCCGAGCCCAGCCGGTAATCCAATAAATAGACATCGTGCGCGTCGCGGGCGATGGCGGCGCGGGCCGCTGCATAGCCCTGTTCCCAGTCTAGGGTAACGGAGTGATGCTTGATTTCGGACAACAAATCCCGCGTCAAGAGATAGTCGTCCTCATCGTCATCAATCAATAGAATGCGCCAGTGTGTGTTGACCATAAAGGGCCTCTCTAAGTTGCTGACGGGAGTTCAACTATTTCAAACCAGTAACGCCCCAGATTTTGCATGACCGTGACCAATCCGTCGAAAGAGACGGGTTTCGTAATAAACGAACTGGCCCCTAAATCGTAGGTGCGGTAAATGTCTTCTTCGCTTTTCGAGGTGGTCAGAATCACCACGGGAATCCGTCGCAGTTCCGGGTCTTGCTTTATTTGGTTAAGCACTTCCCTCCCGTCTTTGCGCGGCATATTGAGGTCTAACAAAATGATGCCCGGACGCGGGGCCGGGGCCGGCGGCGCGTATTTGCCGCGCTGATACAGATAGTCCAACAAATCTTCGCCGTCCTCAACGCAGTGTAATTCATTAACGAGACGGCTTTCAGTAAGCGCTTCGGCGGCTAGTAAACGGTCATCCGCATCATCATCGGCAAGCAAGATGGTGATGGGTTTGTTCGTCTTAGGCATACGAGGGTTCCTCCAATTGTTGTAGGGGGAGAGTGATAATAAAGGTTGTGCCTTGGCCTGGCACGCTGCGGGCGGTGATGCTTCCGTTATGGCGTTCGACAATCTTGCGGCAAACGGCCAGCCCGATGCCGGAGCCTTCGTATTCGGCGCGCCCGTGCAGGCGTTGAAAAACGGTGAAAATACGGTCCAGGTATTTCTCCTCAAAACCAATGCCGTTGTCTTCGACATAGATGCGGCAAAGGTCACTGCTTTCAGCCAAATAGTTGCCATTAAAAAGGCCGGTGGCGATAGGCTGGCTGTAAACTCTGACAAACGGTTGCGCTTCGGGGCGACGAAATTTGAGCGCGTTGCTGATAAGATTTTGCAACAACTGCCGCATTTGCAAAGCGTCGGCCTGGACTTCGGGCAAGTCACCGATTTCCACTTTTGCTTGCGCCTGTTCGATGCGCACTTCTAAATCACTGACCACTCCCTGCGCCACTTCCTTGAGGGCCAAGGGGCGAAAAGGCTGTGTTTTGGTTGAGACGCGGGAAAACACCAAAAGGTCTTCGATGAGTGACTGCATCCGTCCGGTCGCGTTTTGCATCCGGTCAATGTAGTTGCGGGCTTCGTCGGGGAGTTCAGCGCGGTATTTGCTGACCAAACGGTCGCCAAAGGCTTGCACTTTGCGCAGAGGTTCTTGTAAATCGTGTGAAGCGACATGGGCAAAGTCTTGTAATTCGCGGTTACTGCTCTCCAGTTTGGCGGCGTAGTTTTGCAAATAATTCTGAGCGCGCACCCGTTCGTCAATTTCTACTTGCAAAGCGGCATTTGCCGAAGCTAATTCGGCGGTGCGCACCGCTACTTTGTTTTCCAATTGGTCGCGGGCCTCGCGCAAAGCCGCGTCAGCCGCGCGTAAGTCGTTTATCAAATGCTCTTGCGCGGTTTCGGCGGTTTGCATCTTGAGCTTGATTTTGTGACCGTAAATAGTGGCGGCGGCAATCATCAAAAACACCGCTAAAGCAATCAACAGTTCATATTTCTGCAACGCCCCTACCGCTTGTTGTTGCTCTGTAAATAGTTGGTTCTGAATCCCACTGACGTTTTTTCGCAGTTGCCCTAACGATTGATTCAACGCCTGATATTTTTGATCCATAACGGCCATGCGCGGGCCGGCATGAGCGCCCTGTCGGTTAGCGAAAAACCCGAAAATCAGTTCGGCTTCGGCCACCATCTCGCTCATGGCAACGTCAGTATGCGCCATATCTTCCAGTAATGGGCCGGCTAAATCTTGGGTGATATTGAGCCGTAAGTCTTCGCGCAAACGTGAAGTATGACTGTTAAACTTCGCTAACGCTGCGCTTAGGTTGCGCTGTTCCAATGACAAATTCCCCGTCGCAAAAATGTCATTCCCCGGCGCGTTGACAGCTCCCGCCAATTCGCCCAATTCCAGATAGCGGTCAAGCCGCCGCTCCCACATCCGGTTATCGGTGACCGATTGGTTAAAAGTATTGATAACCCGGTGATTGAGGTAAACCCCCAGCAATACGACAAAGATGTCGAAGAAAGCCAGTAAGTAATAAACCTTGTACCACTTCGGGCCAGAGGCAAACGATGTCATATTTTGCAGGCGGAAAGTTTTGGCAGGGTTTTCAGAAGTTCGCGCTATTGCGGTTGAGGAATTGCCAGACAGCAAGTAATGGCGAACTGTCGCTTTGTCACATTGGGGAAACGCCACAACTGTTGCGGCTAATAGTTAAGATACACTTTATATTAGACCAAAAGCAACAATAAGTTGTTGTAACGGTATTTGCCCCCGTTGCGCTTTTCAGTTAGCTGTAATTTAATGCTGTCCGGTTTATGACAGAACAACCTACAAATTCATCGTCTTTTACACTTACCGAACAAGAATCGCTACTCGTAGCGCAAAGCGCGGTGCGCCGCAAGTTGTTAATGTATGGGCTAGGTTTCGGCATGACGGCCTATCTTTGGCGTTCATATCCGGTCTTGTTGTTGCGCCTGATGCTGGGTTTATTGGGTTTACTGCAAGGCTTGGCGTGGGTCTTTCTGCTCTCGCGCTATCGCGCTTTTAGCCGCGACCTGGCAGAAGGCCGCAAAATAATCACCTCGGGCGTAGTTGAACACCAGGAACTGTTTGACACAGAAGGCGTTAAGCTGGATGCGGCGCGGCCCGTCTTTTTCTTGCGCGTCAACGGGCGCGAAGTTGGCGTGAGCGAAGAAGATTATCACCAATTTAAACCTGGCGACCCCATCAATTTATTCACGGCCCCACATTCAACCCACATTCTCGGCGTCGGCAAAGTCAGTCAAACCTAATTTATCATTTATTAACCGGCAAGCAACTTTACCTCCAAACCTCCGATAAGTTAGTTATCCGGCGCGAAACTGTTGCGAAACTGACAGTTATCCCGCAGGTAGAGCGGCTCTCCGGCCCTCACAATATCTGACTAATTGCGTAGGAGAAAACTAATGGGACACGATGTAGGCGGATGCGGCAACTCAGGCGGCGGCAACAACAATCACGACCATGATTGTTGCCATGAAACTAAAAGCGAGCAGCGCGATACACACCAATCTGAAAGTAAACATGATTGCGGGCCTAAGTCGGAAAGTAAACCAGGCGGCGATTGCCGCGAATCCCAACGGTCTGGTTTCGCTGACGGCTCTAGCCGCGAAAGCAGAGGCGGCGGCAATGACCGCTCCGACAGAGGGTTTGAGTATCTGGCGCAAAATTCATTTTGCCGTCCGGGGCAACCGCCGCGCAGCCCGATGCCAACGGTTCCAGAATCACCGTTCGGCCCCGACCCAGGCTTTCAACTGCCCTGGAAACCGCCGATTAGCGATTGCCGGCCCGGTTTTCCCAAGCCTCCGATTGGCTGTTGGCCTTCGCCGCGTCAACCTATTGATACGCCGCCCTGGTTATGCCCAAAGCCGGAAGCGCGCGTCTTTACTGACAATTCGACCTGCCCGCCCAAAACGGTAGTGGACGCCGGCGACGGCGACGACAACATTCGTGTCTCTTGCGACCCGTGCCGTCCGGGGGGCGTCATTGTGGATGTCAACGGCGAGAAACATCACCTGACACCGGAACAGGCGCGTAATCTGGAGATTCGCGGCGGCAAGGGCAATGACACTATTATCGTTGACCCCGATGTCAAAGTTGGCAACTGGTTTGACCGTTTGACCAATCGCGGCATCACGCTTGACGGCGGCGATGGTGACGATTTTATTGTCGGCGGCGGCGGCAACGACACCATTCGCGGCGGGCGCGGCGATGATATTATCCTCGGCGGTGACGGTGACGACAGAATCAATGGCGGCGACGGCGACGACCTCATCATGGATTGGAGCGGCAATAACCGGATGCGCGGCGGACGCGGACGCGATACCGTTATCGGCGGGCGAGACTTGGACGATTGGCGCAGAATTGCCTGGCCTCTGCGCGCCTAGCAGCCTGGTAATTCTTCATACACCAACAAAGCGGCTTGAACTGTTTGACGCCAACCCACAGTTGTCGGCAAACTGATTCAGGCCGTTTTTGCTTGTCACCATGAAAAACCCACTGCCGCTTATTGACGGGGTCGCCGCGAGTCGCCAATGGCTGCCGGCTGGTCGGTGGGCCACTTTGCTTGAGTTTCTCCAAGAGCGGTTTCCCCACATTCCGAACAGCAGATGGCTCACTCGCCTGGCGCAAGGCCAAGTGGTTGAGGCAAACGGTTGCCGCCTCCAAGTTGACAGCCCATACCAAGCCGGAAGGTATATTTTTTACTACCGTGAACTCAAAACGGAAAACAATATCCCTTTTGTCGAACAGATTCTTTATCAGGATGAACATCTCTTGGCCGTAGATAAACCGCACTTTTTGCCGGTGCAACCGGCGGGGCGATTTCTTCAGGAAACGCTGCTCGTGCGTTTGCGCAACAGTGGGCAACCAGAGGAGTTGACGCCGCTTCATCGGCTTGACCGGGAAACGGCGGGAGTTATGCTATTCTCGCGCAACCCCGCCACGAGAGGAATTTACGCCTCGCTGTGGCAAAAACGGCAGGTCTGTAAAGTGTATGAAGCATTGGCCCCAACCCAAACAGGACTCACCTGGCCGCTGACCAGACGCAGCCGCATCATCACGGGCGAACCATTTTTCCGAATGCAGGAAGTGGAAGGAACACCAAACTCTGAAACCACGATTGAAGTAATTGAGGCAAGGAACGGCGTAACACTCTACCGCGCTCAACCCATAACAGGCCGGAAACACCAGATTCGCCTACATTTTGCGGCGTTGGGGATGCCATTGGTGAATGACAAATTATACCCGGAAATAAGTTTCGCGGCAGACGACGATTTTTCCCGCCCGCTCAAACTATTGGCGAAAACAGTTTCCTTCCAAGACCCCCTCACGCTACAAGCACGAAGTTTCACAAGCAAACAGACACTTTAATAACTCATACTACCCAGGCACTAAACAGTTTTCAAGTTCATAGGCATAACGCTAAATGGTTACACTGCAATAGCTTTGAGACTTTAATAAACCGGAATATCTTTACTCACCCGCTGATGCGGCGAGTGGGCAAACGCGCCCCTATTCTGCGCTGGCGGCCTGGTTTTGCCGTCAATTCGCGCAGACTAAAGACCAAATCGGGCAGGTGTTGCTTTGTCCTTTTCAGCCTATAACCGGCCCCGCAGCTTGCCTTTAACTGATGAGCAATTGTAATTTAAGCGTTGCTGAGGTATTTTACCCACAGCAAGCGGTAATTTTATTATTAAAGGAAACAACAGTAAAAAAATGGCAAACACCAAAGAGAAATCGGTCAGTGACCTCATCTCCACTCTGGCCGAACAGACCGGCATCAGCAAAGTCAAGGTAAAAGAGCTCCTCGACGCCCAAGCCGAATTACTCATTAGCGAACTCAACGCCGCCGGCAGCGTCCAATTGTCGGGCCTCGGCAAGTTGAAACTCGGTTCGCGTCCTGAAAGACAGGGACGCAATCCCTCGACTGGCGAAGCTATCACCATCAAGGCCAGCAAAACGGTCAAATTGGCCGCCGGCAAACGCCTGAAAGAAAGTTTGTAGCTTTTCGCCGGAAAAGCGGCTTCTTAAAGGGTAGCCAGGGCGGGGCTTTCGCATTTTCTGTGTGAGAGCTTCGCCCTTATTCATTACCGCCGCCGCCTCGGTCTGCGCCAATGGCTTTCCGACGCGCTTCGCCAGTAGCAACAGCTATCTTTTTCCATGCTGTAAATAATTCGTGCGGACAGGTTAGAGTTACGCATTTATGCGTGCTTCAACGTGAATGGTCAAACTATGAGTTGCATGAATTCAACTCTTTCACGCCTCAAGGCGTAACTCTAACCGCGTTACAAGAATGACGCACGAATTATTTACAGTAAGCAGGTAAGAGAAAGTTTTCCGGTATAATGCGGAAGCCCGCACGAAGTAAGGGCGCAAAGGGCACACTTGACGAAGTGCGTGTTTCCGCATTCGGATTATACCCGAAAACATAGCCGTACACGCTTAACACTTTTTCTCGTTATGTGGGGGAGGGGCCAATTTCCAAATAGTCCCACTAATGGCAATTTATGGTGGCTCAGATATTCTTTGCCACGTTTGAATTACTCTTTATGTTACGCAGCCGTGATGTTTGATGTCAGCTTGACAACTATTTTGTGCCGGCGGCACGGTGGAAATTAGCCGGTGGTGGAGCGTCCGCGTAACCACCGGAGGCAGCCACCGCAGCGCGTCAGCGGTGCGCGAGGGACGCGGGAACAACCGC
>JAYVJN010000101.1:0-4198 GCA_043769325.1 Acidobacteriota bacterium | reverse complement strand
GCGGTTGTTCCCGCGTCCCTCGCGCACCGCTGACGCGCTGCGGTGGCTGCCTCCGGTGGTTACGCGGACGCTCCACCACCGGCTAATTTCCACCGTGCCTCCGGCACAAAACAGTTGTCAAGCGGACATCAAACATCACGGCTGCGTAACATGAGGTTGAATTCATGCAACTCATAGTTTGACCATTCACGTTGAAGTACGCATAAATGCGTAACTCTAACCTGTCCGCACGAATTATTTACAGCGTGTATGACTATGACCAATACGGAAATTTAACGCAACAATAGGGTCCGGGCGCAATGTGGCGGACGGATTATGGTTGCGGCGGTTTTGCGGGCAAGGCGTAAATGCGCACTTTTAGTTTGCCGTCGGGCGCGGGCGGTTGGGGGGAAAGTTTGATACGTTTGGCGTCGAGGCGTTGCGCTTTGACCAGATATTCCGTCAGACGTTGGGTGATGGGCGTCGTGTCAATCGGTTTGCCGTTGGCGTCAACCGCGCCGAAAATTTCAAGTTGCAACTCGCCTTTAGTCTCTTGCAAACGAGCGGCCAGAGCATCCAGTCGCGCTTTTTCTTCGTCAGCATTGCCCAACGCAAACTCATCCAACAATACAGCTAAAGCCGGAGCGATGACTATTTGGCAAGTATCCGCAGCCGGTTGCTCCGCTTTGCAGAGGGGCGGGAAACCATTGGCTTCGGTGTTTAACTGCAAAGTCTGGCCGATGGCCCCGCTCAAGTCCACAGTGAGCAAAGATGTGCCTTGCCCGCCGGTAATTTTGCCGCCGGAGACGCTCCAATTGTAGGTGGGCCGCGCTTGCCAATTGGGGTCAACAGTGGGAGTTTCGGCGGCGACGGTGAGCGGAGTTTTTGTCACAGGCCCGATGGGGCAGAGAATTCGCACCGCCGGCACGCATTCGCAAGCATAGACTTTGGCGGTAAAGCTCGTGGTTTTTTTCGTCTTACCCTCAACGGCTTCGGCAGTCGCCGTGTAAATACCAGGTTGCGCTTGAGCCAAATCCCAGCTTTGCGAGATGCTTTGGTTTGCGCCAACTGTCTTGGCGGCGAGTTTTCCGCCGTTGACACTAAACGAGATAGACGGCGCGGCGACGAAACCGGCGGCGTTTGCGCCCAGCATGATAGTAGTCGGCCCCGTTAGGCAAACGCCTGTATTACTGGCGGTTATCGTCAATACTGGTTGCGTCGCCGGCGTTGGCGCGGGCGTGGGCGAAGCGTTGGCTGTCGGCGACGCAGATGGTGAACCAAGCGGTAGCGGGTCGCCAAGCGGCGGCGGCGTGCCTGTTTTGCCGGGCCTGGGAGCTAAACCAGGCAAAGGCACAATCGGCGGATTACCGACAAAAGGCGTGGGTAGTGGCAGAGAGGGTGGCGTGTAGGGCGATTGCCCGATGTCGGGCGGGGGCGGCGCAACCGGAAATGCGTCGGGCGGCAAATAGATGTCTGGCGTAGGCGTAGGCAAAGGCGTGGGGGTTGGCGCGAGGGTGGCGATTTCTTCCACGTTGCGCGGCGCGAACCCGCGCGCCGCCAACAGCGACACCAAACCCAACGCCAAGGCCAGTAAAGCTACCGCGCCAGTCTCTAAGCTGAACGGCGGCAACTTGATAGCCCGCCAGAAGTTAAACCGCGAAAGCTTATCATTAACAGGCGCGGAGATGGGGCGCGGAACACGGCGCGTGATTTCACGCCAACGCGCCCGCGTATCCGCCAAACGCCAGGGCTGCGGGGCCAGCCAACGGGCAATCGTGGCATCGCTGGCAGCGTAACTGCGCGGAAGTTTTTGCAGCAAATCGAGCAGTTCGCGGAGACGTTGGCGCGAACCCTCAAGCCGCCAATGCTGCACGGCTAACTGCAACGCCTGGCGCGATTCCGCGAAGGTGCCGGCGGGCGGCGGGTTGTTTTCTAAGAGCGCGATAACGAAGCGGCGAATGTCTTTTTCGTTGTCGGGGTCAAGTTGGAGCAACAACTCCCAGCGCACGTCGTTAGGAATAATGCCTTGGCGAAACCAGGGTAAACGCGCCAGAGCCAATAGGTTGGCTTCGGTAAGTAATTCCTCCGGCGTGCCGGCCAGGGCCGTCAACTGCAAAGTCAGTTCCCAATTCAAGGTAGGATGGACGGCGCAAGCGCAGAGCCAGCGAAAGATGGGCGGGGCTAATGAACGGCGCAAACCGTTGACCACCGCTTGCGGCGAACCATTGAACACAAACGGCTTATCGGTCAATTCCTCCGCAAATAATAACCGCGAGTCAGGCGCAACCGCGCTCTCTAAAAACTCCGGGACAGAGGCTAAACCCGTTAATGTCGCTGGTAAGACCGTAAAAAACTCACCCACAGCGGCCTCGCGCCGGCCCCACCGCGCGGGACTTTCCGGCGTCAACAAAACCCTCTGCGGCCAGTAATCAAAGATATGCGTCCACTCAGCGGCTTGGCCCGTAATGCTGTCAAGCAGTTGGTCGCCATCGCCGAAGATAAGTAAACGGTGTCCGTCGTGGCGGTTTTGCAGGTCGGTTAAGTAAAAACTTGCGTCGTCGTGAGCATTGCGGCAAACGCGCGGATCACCATTGAAGAAATAATAGTTGAGAAAGACGCCTTCGTGTTCCAATGAGCGGGCCAACGCCGAAAAAAGCCGCGCTTGGTGGTCGTCCGGCGTGGCGCAGTCTATTAAAAGCAAGTATTCGGGGATTTTACTGGTAATTTGCCGGCGCAACGTGGGAAAACCGGCGGCGGCAATAGTTGCTGAGACGCTGGCGTGAATATCTAAACGCGCCACCTCTCCGGCCTGGCGGCGGCGCAAACTGCGGGCGGCGGCGTAAAGGGGCGCGGCTTCGTAAAATTCAAGCGGGCGCGGGGCGGCGTGTAAAGGCCACGCAAACGGCGGCTGGCGGAGTCGGTGCGCGGCTAAATTCAGGCGGCGGCGGCGGCGGCGGAACCATTCGTAAAGCAAAAATAAGCCGAACGGCAACAATAATGCCGCCAGATAAAAACCGCGATGAGCGCGTTTAACTGTGTTCGGGGTGGATTGCGGCGCAAAATCGTCAAGCGGAAACGGGTTTGTTGCCGAAGCCGTATCCGGCGGGTCGAAGGTGTTGCCGTTATTGGCGTTATTACCTGTTTTCGGCCCCAGTAAAAAGATTAAGACAATCAGCAAAGCCATTGCCGCAAAGATAACCAACGCCTGTTTCCAGAGGCCGGATAATGGGGACGACAGTGGCGCAGAGGCAGCGTTTGGCTTGTCACCGGCTTGTTCCGACGCAGGGGAATCAGCCAGATAATTGGGGAAGATTTCGTAAAACTGCTCCTGTTCAACTTGATTACGCGCCAGCACCGGGGCCAACAGCGAAGCCCATTCGTCGGGCGAACGCTCACCGCCGGCCCGCTCCAAGAGAAGTTGGACGCGGAGGTAATGCTCCACGCCCAACGCGAACCCACGCGCCCGCAATTCCGCCAGCAGTTCGGCGAAAACGGGCAGCAATTTATCGGCGGCGACGGTGCTCATCCACTGACAATTCGTAGGGGCAGACCTCATATGCGCCAAGTTAAGAAGCTAAATAGTTGACAATACTTTGGTTATCAACTCACTTGCGAGTTCTGATTGTCTTCTGCGGCGGCGTTTTCTTTCCCGCAGTTGCTTCAGCGCACTCGCCACATATTCTTCTTTCCACATACTTACTTGGGTGATTATGGGTCGCACTTGTTCCACGACCAGTTTCCACAACCGCCACTCTATCTCTATCTCTTTGGTTTTGCTTATCTTACCTGCTCGCTTGGCAATCAGCAAGGCATAGATGCTCTTGCCTAACAGATACACTTCGGATAATTTGCTTCCCACTCGCGCCCGCAATTTGTCCACATCCAAGACACTTTTTAACCGTTTTATCACTATTTCAATTTGCCATCTCAGACGATATATTTGCCCGATTTCTGCCGCGCTTATTTTGGCCGGCGCAATACTTGTCAAAATCATTACCCATTCCGCGTATTCCAAGGTCTCTGGTTTTAACTTTCTCCCGTCTTCTCGCGCTTTGGCTTGCTTCTTTCGACGCGCTTCCGCCGCTTTCGGTGCCGGTAGGCGAAGACAGTGTAAGTATAATTCCTGCTTACTTTCATCTTTCTTCATGACCACTTTCTTGCTGAATGTATTCCCCTTGGTAGCCCATAATTCGTCCGCTAAGTTGAACTCGGCACCATT
>JAYVJN010000100.1:0-4537 GCA_043769325.1 Acidobacteriota bacterium | reverse complement strand
TGCGCAACTTGCGCCGGCAAGTGGATTCCAGCGTCGTCAAAACCCGCGAAGGCTGGACGGATCGCAACGGCCAGCAACACTACGTCGAATACGTTGAGTGGCACGCCGTCGCGGACATCCTCGACAAAGTGGCCCCGACCTGGTCACATTCGGTGCGCAGCATCAACCTCATCGGCGACATCGTGGCCGTGACCGCCGCCATTACCATTGACGGCATCACCCGCGAAGGCATCGGCACGGGCTTTGCCGATACGGAAATGGGCATCAAAAAGGCCGAACACGACGCGCTCAAACGCGCCGCCGTCAAATTCGGCATCGCCCGCGAACTCTATCAAAAAGAGGCCGCATTGAGCGACGGCGACACGCCCAACCGCCCTTTTTCCGGTAATCCGCAAGCGCGTTCGCTCAACGACCTCGTAACCTCTAAGCAACTCGGCATGATTCGCGCCCTGGCCCGTGAAGCGGGCGTCGAAGCTGATGAAGAATGCCAAGGCGCGTTCAAGTGCAAGACTGATGAGCTCTCGAAGCGGGCCGCTTCGGGCTTCATTGACCACTTGAAAGCCCTGACCCAGGAAGCGGTGGCCGGTGAATTGCGCCGCGCCAGCTAAGGAGAAGAGGAGATGGGGAGAAGAGGAGAAAGGGAGAAACGCTCCGCGTGATTCACGCCGGATGGTGTTATCTCCTCTTCTCTGCGTCCTTTCAAAAGAGGAGGTTACGAAAATGATGACGCAAGAATTATTCACGCAAACGCCTTTGTTGCGTATTGAGTTGGTGGAAGACGAAAAACCTTTGCACCCGCCGACGAAGAAAGACCAGATTTTAGATTTGCACGCGCGCGGCGTGACCAACATCGCGGAACTGGCGCGGGAATTGGGCATTAAGGCTTCCTACGTTGCCAGCGTGTTGCAAAAAGCGGGCCGCCTGCAAGGTTATTTCGACCTTTATACGACCACCGCGCTCGACCAGAACATCTATGCGCGATTCTTCCGCAATGTGTTATCTTTTAAGACATTGGAAGCAGCACAAGAATCCGTAAGCAAAATCGAACGGCTCTACAATTACTTTGAAAGGCTGGGAGACCGCGCCGGCCAACACCAGGCCATGATTGTCGCGCTGACCGGCAAAAACCGCGCCCGTTGGAGCGGCAAACACCCGGAAGCCGCCGTCTTTGCCGAATGGCTGGCGGCTCATTAACACTCTGGGGGCGCAGACATCTTGTCTGCATTTTGTCGGCCAGACCGACGCCGGCAGAATGTCTGCGCCCCGCATATTTTGGAGAAAGCCATGCCCGTAAAACCTATTCCTGATGGTTATCGCACTGTCACGCCGTATTTGACGATTGCCGACGCCGCCCAACAAATTGAGTTTGTCCAACAAGCCTTCGGCGCGGAGTTGAAAGAGCGCGTCGCCGGGCCGGACGGCGTTATCTCGCACGCCGAGGTGAAAATTGGTGATTCGATGGTGATGATTGGCCAGGCCCGCGACGAATGGAAACCGATGCCGTCGAGCATTTATTTGTACGTCGAAGATTGCGACGCGACCTATCAACAAGCCCTCAAAGCCGGCGCAACTTCGCTGATGGAACCCGTCAACCAATTCTATGGCGATAGGGGCGCGGGCGTCATTGACCAAAACGGCAATTATTGGTTCATCGGCACGCACGTCGAGGATGTCGCGCCCGAAGAACTGCAACGCCGCGCCGCCGCGCAGGGAAAGTAAACGCTATGACCTTCAGTAAACCGACGCCCATTTTACGCATCTTTGACGAAGCCAAAGCCAGGGAGTTTTACGTTGATTTTCTTGGCTTTACCGTTGACTGGGAACATCGCTTTGAACCCGGTACGCCGGTATATATGCAGGTTTCCAGAGGCGGCTGCCTGATTCAGTTATCCGAGCATCACGGCGATTGCTGCCCCGGCGCGGGGATGCGGATTGAAACCGACGCGCTGGATGAATTTCACCGCGAATTGACGGCGAAGCAGTACAAATACTACCGGCCCGGCATTCAAGCGCAACCTTGGGGAACGCGGGACATGACTGTCGGCGACCCCTTCGGCAACCGTCTGACCTTTTACGAAATCTCCCCTAACGCTTGACATTTGTTTGTCAGAACTTAAACCCAATAATTTGAAGGAGAACACAAAGAAAATGGCTGAACCACAAATGGAAATGGCAATGCCCGCGCACGGGACATTCTGCTGGAACGAATTGATGACCAACGACTCGGACGCCTGTAAAAGTTTTTACGGCGGGCTCTTCGGTTGGCAATACAAAGACGGCGACGTTCCCGGCGTGCCGTATTCCGAAATTCATCAGGGCGGCGTGCCGTTTGGCGGCATGATGAAGATGGGCGAAGAATTTGGCGCGACCCCGCCGCACTGGATGTCCTATATTTCCGTCAACAGCGTGGATGAAACCGCCGCTAAGGTCACGGAATTGGGCGGCAACATTTGCGTCCCGCCGACGGACATCCCGAACGTGGGCCGTTTCGCTGTAATCAACGACCCGTCGGGCGCAACGCTTTCAATTATCACGTTGGCCCATCCATAACCACTACTGGAGGCGCGCGGGCGGAACGCGCAACCGTTCCTCTCTTTGTCCAAATAGCCTGGCGTCGCCTGTAACAGTGAAGGCGCGGGGATTGACGATAAATAAAATCTGTCAATCCCCGCGCCTTCACGAAAAACAACCTGCCGGGCTAAGGCGCGGGCGGACATTCGCTGTTGCCGCGCGGCGCGGTTGCGCTAAAGCGTTGTTGATATTCTGTGGAAGTGATAAAGGCGCAGACCATCGAGTTTTGCCCCAAAGGTGAACGCAAAGGATAGCGATTCAACAAATCCAACCAAAATTGATAACCGCCGGAGTCCGTTTCGCGGCGCAAATAGCCAAAGTATTGGGTCAAAACGACGGCGCGGTTGTATTCGGCGTCAAGCAAAGGTTGGTTTGCCACCGGATTACCGGCGCGTTCGTCCACCAATTCGCGCAAGACCAAAGCCCGCCCGCCTTGTTCGTAAAGATTTAACAGCGTGTTGCGTTGCGCGTTGAGGTTGACGCCGCTGCCATTTTGCGCGTTTCTGAGAAGCGCGTCCACAAACTCCGCCGGCAACATACGCGCCGGATATGCTTCGAGAAAATCCAGCCTGTTACTGAAATCATTCACCAACGCCAACTTCGTAGAACCGCCGGCCAAACGCGCCACATCTCCCACAAATTGCGTATAAGCCGGACGATAACCCGCGTTTGCGCCGAACGCCGCTTTGTAGAGGCGATAGACAAACGCGCCGGTCTGTTGATATTCCTGCTCGAAAAAGAAAGCGTTGGACACCGCCACGCGGCGTTGCCGAACACAAGCCAAACCCGTGCCGCAAGCCGTAATTTGTCCCGTCCAATAATCCCAACCGGCGGCATCCGGCACACGCGCCAGAAAATCGGCGTACTGTTGGCGCACAAAAAAGCGGGCTGTTTCCAGAGGATTGACCGCCGCCGGCGCGAAATCGTCGTCGGTAATAGTCAAAGTGGCGGAACTAATCGCCCCCAAAGACGCGCCGTTGGGGTTAGTGAGCGCAACCGTGAGAGTCTCGTTATTTTCGCGGTAAAGGTCGTCATTGAGCAAAACGGTGAACGATTTGCTCATCTCACCCGCCGCGAAATTCAGCGTCCCGCGCACCGGCGCATAATCACAGCGTTGGTCGGCGAGATTGCCCATTGCGCCGCAATCAGTAAAGGTGAAACTGTCTTGCGTGGCGTAATCAGCCGCTACGGGCAATGAAGCTTCGCCCGTCCGCGTCACCGTGAAAGTCGTCGCGCCGGAGTTTTCCGCTACCACATAACTTGTCGCGCTCAACTGCAATGATGGCAACGCAGCCGCTTGGTTAATCGTGATGGTTTGGCCGGCGATGGTGAGCGTGCCGCTTCGGGCCACTCCGGTATTCGCCGCCACCGCGAAATTGACCGCCGCGTTGCCGTTGCCGCTTAAACCGTTGGTAACACTGAGCCAAGCCGCGTTAGCCGTAGCCGCCCAAGCGCAACCGAGTCCCGCATTGAGGTTAAGTGAACCCGTGCCGCCGGACGCGCCGAAACTTTGCGTGGCGGGCGTAACATTGTAAGCGCAAGCCGCGCCGGGTGCGGTGAACACTCCGCGCACCGGCCCCCAATTTCCTGCCGCATCGCGCCCGCGCACATAGACCAGATGATTGCCGGTCAGTGAAAGCGTGGCCGTCGCGGTTTCCAACGCGCTATTGAAAATGCCGTCCAGCGCGTTCATCGGCTGACCCGCGCCGCCGGCCCAAGGTGGCGTGTCAACGTAGTATTCCGCCGCCACGATATTCTGATTGCCGTTGTTTTGCTCGCTCAATTGAGCGCGGATTTCCACTTGATTGTTGGGCAGACCACTAGCCGTAGCGGTTTCCGGCGCAGGGCCGCGTCCCAGCAAATAGGGCGCGCGGGCCAGACGCGCAGTGTAAAGAAAAGCGGGCAGTGTGCGGTTCCAGAAGTTGCCGCCCGTGCCGCCGTCCAAACAGCTAAACGCGGGGAAAAA
>JAYVJN010000099.1:0-14127 GCA_043769325.1 Acidobacteriota bacterium | reverse complement strand
TGGCCCACCAGGGCACATACGCCGGCAAGGGCGAGTATTTGTTGACCAGTAAACTGGCGATTTCGCCGACAAACAATCCCGCCAAACCGCCAATCGCGGTCAGCACAATTGCTTCAATCAGAAATTGCGAGAGGATGTTAAAGCGCGTCGCGCCGACGGCTTTGCGGACGCCGATTTCTTTGGTGCGTTCCGTCACGGAAACGAGCATGATGTTCATCACGCCAATCCCGCCAATCATCAGGGCCACCGCCGAAACCGCCGTCAAAACCAGGAAAGTCGCGCCGGTCAATTGGTTGTAAATGTCCATCAGCGCGTCTTGCGAGGAGATGCCGAAGGTGTCTTTTGCGCCCGTTGGCACGCGCCGCCGTGTGCGTAGAGTGTCGGTTATCTCCGCGATGGCGGCTTTCACCACCGAACGGTTTTCGGGGCGCACGATGAGGAAAAAGGCCACTTGCGGCGAGGGCTGTTCGCCCGGATGGTATTTGTCGAAAGTAGTGATGGGAACGAAGATAGTGTTATCCCGCGACTGCCCGAAAAACTCGCCCAGCTTTTCCATCACGCCGACCACGCGGTATTGGTTGCCGTCAATTTTAATCTCTTTGTCGAGCGGGTCTTCATAAGGAAAGAGCGCGTTTACCGCGTCGAGGCCCAGCACGCAGACATTGGCGCGGGTGTCCAAGTCCAAATCGGAGAGAAACCGCCCGCGCCCGACGTAAGCCGTGTGGACAAATTCGTAAAAAGGCGTCGCGCCAATCAAGACCGGCGTGTCGGTTTGCTTGTCCTGGTAACGGGCCGTCGAAGCGATGGCGCGGTGAATCGGCGACACGCCCGCCACGCCCGAAATTGTCCGCAAAGCCGCGCCGTCGTCCATCGTCAACTCTTTGCGCTGCCGCTCTTCCGGCCCCGGCGGGCGTCCGAAACTTGGTTCAAACTTAGAGATAAAAATCGTGTTGGAACCGAGCGCCTCAATCTGTTCCGCAAACGCTTTGGTCAAGCCCTGAATGATGGAGACCATGAAAATAACCGTCAACACGCCCACGCCGACGCCCAAAATCGTCAACGACGAGCGCAACTTGTTCGCCCGCAGCGTGTCCAACGCCATCAACGCCGATTCTTTGAGACCGTCAAAAGTCATACCATTGTGCCCGCCAACAATTGCTTACTCGTGCCCGACCCTTAACCTACCTGCTCCCTGGTCTAAAACGCAACCCGCCGCCAAATAGTTGCTGAGAATAAACGCTCCACTCATGTTGCTTCCCTAGGGCTTATTCAAAGTAAGAGTGGAGTATCGCCGGTTATCAATTAAGCAGGTGAGGAAAAGTTACGCCGGATAATAAAAGGTTAGAGTTACGCTTTTTAAGCGTGAGTTTTACTCCACCAGACACGCCTCAAGGCGTAACTCTAACCGCCGGAATACTTTCTCTGACCTGCTTATCTATGACCAGGCCCCGGCGCGGCATTCTTTTGCGCTGTTTGCTCATGCGGATAAGGCTATCCGCGCTCCAGTCGTTGAGTTCGCGTTAAAAGCGGAAGCGTTGCATGGCTTGAAAAAATGTGTAAATCCAGATGTTTGGACTAATCCTTGCCAAAATCTTGGACACAGTGCATAATGCCCACAACTTTTGCTGACACACTTTGAGTTTAGCTGCGGCCTACGTCCTGCCCAGTGGTTTGTAGCCAAACTGAACTAACGGCTGATGCCGTTGTCGGCTGACTAATTGCCAACCATAAAGGGCTGGCCTTCTTGAGACACTTTGCAGAGGAGAGAACATGAAGCACACTTCTAACTTTGAACCGATAAATGAAAGAAAGGCAAGCCTTCGCCCATTGCAGTGGTTGGCCTTCTTAACACTTATTCTTGCGCTGCCGGCAATCGGCCTGGCGCAAACTACCTTCACTAACGCTGCGCCTATCACACTTACTGATTCGCCTGCTGCGGGAACACCGGGTTTAGGCGCCCCGTATCCTTCAGTGATTAACGTCACGGGGCTAGGCGGAACTGTTACCGATGTCAATGTCCGGTTGAACGGAATGACTCACACTTTCCCCGGCGATTTAGGCTTCTTGCTAGTCGGGCCAGGCGGCCAAGCATTGGTCATTCAGTCGTTTGCGGGAGGAGACCCGGATCTCACCAATCTCACTTATACTATTGATGACCAGGCGGCGACAATTATTCCAAATAATGGCCCGATATTAGCTCAATCCTATCGCCCTAACGCGCGCCTAACGGTGGACGGCGAACCGTACTTTCCGGCCATGGGGGCCAACCCGCCGCCAGCCATTTGCCAAAATCCGCAAGTTGCCGGCAGTGTTACTTGTAATTTTGCGCCTCCGGCCACATTGGCTACCATTTTCAACGGTATTAGCCCCAACGGAGCTTGGCGTTTGTACGCCGGCGATTATGGCCCGATAGATGAAGGCACACTAAATGGCGGTTGGTCGTTGATTATTACCACCAACGGCCCGGCGTTGCCGTCGGTGCAGTTCGGCGCGGCTAATTTTACTGCCGCTGAGAGTGGCGTTGCCAGCCTGATGGTCACGCGCACAGGCGACACGACGGGAGCTTCTACGGTGAGTTACGCTTCGCAAGATGCCTTTACCTTTACGGATTGCGCGGCTGCCGGAGCGACTGCCAACCAGCGTTGCGACTATACGTTAATGCGCGGCTCGGTTAGTTTTGCCGCCGGTGAAACCTCCAAAACCATCGCCGTCCCCATCATTGACGACCTTTACGCGGAAAGCGCGGAAACCTTTACCATTGCGTTGAGTAGTCCCACCGGGGCATCAGTGGGAACCCAAGGCACAGCCACCGTCACTATTACGGATAATGACACGACGGCTGCCGCTAACCGCCTGTTTGTGGCGCGTCTGGATAACCTCCAGGAAGTGCCGACTAATAACTCGACAGCGACCGGATTTGGCACTGTCTTACTCAATGACGCCGAGACGCAAATCACGGTCAATCTGAGTTTCTCCGGTTTGAGCAGCGCACAGACAGCAGGTCATATCCATACGCCAGCGCACGTCGGCGTAAATGGGCCAGTAGTTTTCAACTTTGGCACAGGAACGATTACCAACATGACTTTCGCCATCACGCCGGCGCAAGTGGCGCAATTGCGCGCTGGTTTGGGGTACATGAATGTGCATACGTCAAACTTCGCTGGCGGCGAAATTCGCGGGCAAATCGTCTCGCAACCGGCGGAAAACGCCCGTTTCTTTGTCCAACAACAGTATTACGATTTCCTCAGCCGCGTGCCGGACACCCCCGGTCTCGACTTCTGGACGGGGCAAATTACCACCGCCCCAGGCGGTTGCGGCACGGATTTGGCTTGTATCCGTCAACGTCGCGTGAGCGTCTCCAACGCCTTCTTCTTTGAGATGGAGTATCAAAGAGCCGGCGCGTTTGTGTACAATCTCTACCGCGCCGCTTTTGGCAACAACCAACCCGCCAATCTACGCAATACGGACACGGCTACAACTTGTCCGGCGCCCGCTCCGGCTCCGACTTTCTTGGGCGCGCATTTGCCCAGGTACGAGGTCTTTGCCAATGACCGGGCGCGTTTGGATGCGGCGCAACTGGCCGCGACACAATTAGCGTTGGCTACCAATTTCGCGGCGCGGGCTGAGTTTACGGCCTTGTATCCGACCAGCCAGACGGCGGAAATGTATGTTGACGCCTTGTTGGGTAACATCCAAGCGGCCAGCGGCGCGAATTTAACTTCGCAACGCGCGGCGTTGATTACCTTGTTCGGCACCGGCGGACGCGGGGCGGTCTTGTACCGTTTGGCCGACACGGCGGCGGGCAATCCCATCAACAATGCAGCCTTTATTGACGCCGAATACAACCGCTCTTTTGTCGCTACGCAGTACTACGGCTACTTACGGCGCGACGGTGATGTTTGCGGTTTGAACTTCTGGTTGCGAACCGTAAATAACTTCCCGCTGCGTAGCGCAACGGGCCAGAACGCGATGGTCTGCGCGTTTGTCACCTCGGCTGAATACCAACAACGGTTTAGTGCCGGCGTAACACGCGCCAACGCTGAATGCCCGACGGTTCCGTAGGTCAAAGCCTGAGCAATAAAGCAAAACCAGCAGTCGCGCTTTCTCAACGTGACTGCTGGTTTTGCTTTTGGCAACTATGCCCGTTTGAGCGAAGTTCGCTCTAATTCACGCCACTGTAAACATTCACCACCTGGTTTTCCTTATCAAATTCAACGTCTAACTCATAGTGGCCCTTGTCTGTTGCCAGGCGAAGCAACTGCCAGAGTCTGCCCTGGCTGTTTTGCGCCGACCAGTGCCAGAGTTCATGGCCGGCTTCAGTGGTCGCGCTTTCCGCAGGGCCGACCATCTTTTGGATGTCCTTTTTATTTAAGCCGCCATCGCCGCGCATCTGTTTGTCAATAGCCCAATAAGACGCCTCAAACTTGCGCTGTTGCACGATGTACATACCCTTTTCGCGGGCCAACTCACCGGCGCATAAAGCCAGCAAAATAACAACGAGAATGATGATTTTCTTTCGCATAACCCCAACCCGCAAAGTCTAAGCCGCAACGTCTCTGGACGCAACCTGCAAGCCTTTAGACTATCAAAATTGGGCGTAAGTTCCCGTTTATTCGGCGCGAAGGGCTTCAATCGGGTCGAGTTGGGCTGCTCTCCAGGCGGGCCAGAGGCCGCTCACGATACCGACGGCAGACGATACTGTCACACCCAAAATAGCGGAACCCGCGCTAATCAAGAGCGGGAAGCCAATCGCTTTGGCAATCACAAAAGCCAACGCGAAACCAACAAAAACGCCCAACGCGCCGCCCAACGCCGTTACCGTCACGGCTTCGATGAGAAACTGTTGGAGAATGTCTTTTTGCCGCGCGCCCAGAGCTTTACGGATGCCAATTTCTTTGGTGCGCTCCGTCACCGAAACGAGCATGATATTCATCACGACAATCCCGCCCACAACGAGTGAAATGGCTGCCACACCGATAGTTACAAGATAGATATTCGAGGTCGCGCTGCCGTAAAGGTCGAGGAAAACGTCCTGCGTTTCGACATTAAAGCCATCATCCTCATCACTGAAAGTTTTGCCGCGACGGTTACGCATGATAGCGCGCACCTGGTCTTGCGCGGCGACCAGAGTGTCGGGCGCGGGCGTTTGAATGTGGATGGTGATGGAATCGCGCGCGCCGTACATTTGTTGCGCCGTTGTGTAAGGCACAAAGACGAAGTTGTCCCGCGAGAAACCAAAGACTTTGCCCAAGCGCGTCGCCACGCCGACGATGGTAAACGGACGCCCGCCGGCGCGGAGTTCTTGCCCGATGACACGCTCCGGCGGCGCATTATCGAACAGATTTTCCAACACATCCGCGCCCACTACGCAGACATTGCGGCCCGCCTCAGATTCGCTGTCGCTCCAGACGCGGCCCGCGTCCAGGCCAACGGCTTCGATGTCGAACATGGAAAGCGTGATGCCGCGCACGATTACGTTTTCGCTCTTTTGGTCGAGATGTTTGACCGTGTCGCGCCCGTTGAGGGCCGTGCCGATGCGCCAACACGAACTGCATAAGCGTATGATAGCCTCCGCGTCGTCTTGTGTTACGTCTTTGCGTTTGTTGAATTTAAGGAAATCTTCGCGGGATTTGATAATAGCCGGACGCTTGGCAACCGTGAAAACCGTCGAACCTTGCGAGGAAAATGTCGCGGCAACGGTCTGGTCTAAACCCTTGATAATCGTGACCACCGAAATCACCGCCGCCACGCCAACGACGACACCCACAAGCGTCAGAGCCGTGCGTAGCTTGTTGGCGCGAAGGCTGCTTAACGCGACTTTGAAAGCCTCCCAGATTGATAAAAGACGCAAACGCATCACTTATGGCCGAAGCGGGTGCTTCCCGCACAAATATAATAACTGGCGCAAATTAACGCATCCTTCCCGATTGAGTTCAAGAGTTTCTACCGTCGCCCGGCCCGTCGGCGTCAGGCCCAGAACAAACGTAAAATCTTCGTTCCAGGTAAAATGCTCAGACCATTCCTGGCGACGCGGGTGAAACAAATCCGCTATCTGTTTAGTAGAGCGGTCATAGCCTTGAGTAGCGGTAAATTTATGACCGTTGCATCCCTGGCAAGACCACGCCAGGTTTGACAAGTTGGTCTTACCGCCTCTGCTCAAAGGGATAATATGTTCCACCGCATATGGTTGGGTAGAATATGAGGCAGGGCTGCGACAGTATTCACAGATATTGCCGGCGCGTTCTTTGACGGCAAGTTTTTGTTGAGTGGTGGAGCGAGGTTCAGGCATCTTCGGCGGGCATGAGTTCTAAGTCGCGCATGAGTTCGTCAAGCGTCTGCCGCCGCAGTTGCGCTAACTCTCCCAGCCAGGTTAGACGTTGCACATCACACCTTTCCGCGCGCTTGATGAGTCGGAGCAATTCCTGATGTTCTGCCGGCGTGAGATTTTCAGCGCGGCACTGTTCCGCGAGAGTCGTGAGACGTTGTTGCACAGATAATGGCAATCCACGATTGATTTTACGCAACAAATCGGCTTCGCTGGCAGAAACGTAACGGGCCTGTTGGCGAGCGCGTAACGCAATGGCCCCGGCAACAAAAACCTCTAAATCTTGCGCGGGCAATTGGGCTGCCACTTGCAGCAATTCCTCCGGCGATGCCTGGCTGGTGTAAGTGGTTGTTGTCATTGGCAATTTCCTCTCACTTAATCCGCTCATCTTTTTCAATCCCCCCGTCACGGATGGAGATAACGCGATGGGCGCGTTCGGCAATGTCGTGTTCGTGGGTGACGACGATGATGGTGTTGCCGTCGGCGTGCAACTTCTCGAACAGGCTCATGATTTCTTGACTGGTTTTGGTGTCCAACGCGCCGGTTGGTTCGTCAGCCAGCAAGATTGAAGGATTGTTCACCAGAGCGCGGGCGATGGCGACGCGCTGGCGTTGACCACCGGAAAGCTCGTTGGGGCGGTGCGTCATGCGGTCGGCTAAATCTACTGCCATCAGCGATTTCTGCGCTTTTTCGTGACGCGCGGCGGAAGGGATGCCGGCGTAAATCAAGGGCAGTTCGACGTTGTGCAGGGCCGTTGCGCGGGCCAGCAAGTTGAAGGTTTGAAAGACGAAGCCGACTTCCTGGTTGCGGATGCGGGCGAGTTCGTCGTCGTCCATGTCGGAGACAAGTTTGCTGTTAATCCAGTATTGGCCTTGCGACGGCGAATCAAGACAGCCAATAAGGTTCATCAGGGTAGATTTACCCGAACCCGACGGGCCGATAATCGCCAGGTATTCGCCCCTTTGCACGTCAAACGAGACGCCACGCAGCGCGTGCACCTTCTCCTCGCCCATCTGGTAAGTCTTCCAGATATTGCGCATCGAAATCAACGAGGCGGGAACGGCGTCACGCGCCAGCATCTCGGCGCGGGTCAATGTTGTATCTTCTAAAACTGCGCTCATAATTGGGGGTTGGGGGCTGGGGGCTGGGGAATGGGGGTTGGGCGGGATTGCTAAACCAACCCCTCTTCCCTAACCCCCAATCCCTATTTACTGTTGGAGTTACTGTTATCGCCAGGCTTAAAGACCTTGCGTTTGACGGTATCGCCTTCTTTCAGGGTCTTGAGATTCTTGCTGGGCCCGGTGATTACTTCCGTGTCTTTGCTGACGCCGCTTAGGATTTCGATGTCCGATTCGCCGGTGATGCCGGTTTCGATGGCGGCAAATTTGACCTTGTTGCCATCCATGTAATAGACGCCTTTGATGGGTTTGGTTTTTTCGGCGGGCGCGCCGGAATTGGCGGGTTTGGCCTCGTCTTCCGGCTGTTTTTCGACAATTGCTTGCAACGGCACGGCAACCACGTCGTTGCGCGTTTTGGTGGTGATGGTCGCCGTCGCGCTCATGCCGGGGCGCAAGCCTTCCTGAATCTCTTTGGGCAGTTCTTCGAGACGAATCACGACGCGGAATTCTTTGGCTTCCTGGACGTTGATATTATTGGATAAACCGCCGCCCGTCTGCGATTTACCAACGGCCAAAGGCGTCTTTTGCGAGACTTTGCCCTTGATTTCTTTGTCTTGGAAAGCGTCAACTTTAACCTTCGCTTCTTGTCCGACGGCCACGCTGTCAATCTCGGTTTCGTCAACTTTGACCTCGATGTTGATAGCCGACATATCAGCGATGGTCAGCAAAGGCGTGGTGGACAAACCGGCAGTGGCGAACGTGCCGACCTTCGAGGGAATTTCCGCCACGACGCCGTTTAATTCGGCGCGTTGCAGGGTTTTGTCGCGCTGCGTGGTCTGCCCGCGCAAGAGGGCTTGTTGCGATTGGGCGCGGTTTTCGCTGGTCGTGACGCCGGTGCGCGCGTTTTTGACGCCGATTTCAGCGTTACGCACTGACACGCGCTGCTGATTGGCGCGGCCTTTGGCTTCTTCGACGGCGATTTTCGCTTGCCCTAATTGTTCTCTCGCCGTGTTGAGCGCGGCTTTCGCGGTTTGCGCTGAGGCTTTCGCGGTACGCAAGGCGACTAAAGAGTTTTCTACGCGGTCTTTGGCGGCGTCATACTCAAAACGCGAGGCCACTCCCGCTTCAATCAATTCCGCCGTGCGCTTGAGTTCGCGTTGGGCCGTGTTGACTTCAACCTGGGCGCGGTCAACTTCGGTTTGGGCGCGGTCAACCTGGGTTTGCGCGCCGTCAACCTGTGACTGCGCCACGACCACTTGCTGGCGCGAAGAGGCGACGCCGGCTTCGGCGGTCAAAAGCGATTGCTGCGCCTGCGTGACGTTGTTGACGGCAGAAGATTCTTGCACCCGCGCGCTCTGCACATCACTGAGCGCGGCTTGCAAAGTGGAAAACTGCGCGTCTTTGCTGGAATCCAGTTGCGTCGGGTCAAGCCGCACGAGAGGCTGGCCTTTCGTCACTTGGTCGCCCTCTTTGACGTAGATTTCCTCAATGCGCCCTTGCACTTCGCTGGTCAGGTTAATGTATTGAATGGGGCGTACTTCGCCCGACGCCGTAACCGTTGAACGCAACTCTTTGCGCGTTTCGATTTTCTGCGTCGTCACTTCAACCTGCTCTTTGTTGCTGGCAAAAATGCTGGCAATAATAATCATGCTCAGAACAGCCAACGCCACTCCGCCAATGATAAACTTTTTCTTCCGGCTTAGAGCCATAACTTTTTCTTAACCTCGGCACAAAAATTTGTCGAATAATTAACCGCAAAATCGCCGCCGCGTTTCGTTCTAACGCCAAATTCTTAACAGTTTTAGGACATTACCCGTTAAGGTAGAAACGCCCACGTTACCGCCATTCAGCTACAAAGTGACTGAAATTTGCTTTATGCGGCGTATATTTTAACCGTCGCAGCACGTCACTTTTGTACGGCTATAACGATGAAACTGTTTCAAATATCTCAAGCCGCAGGGGAAAATTACGCGGTTCTGGAGTAAAACTGTTGTGCGCCAGCTAAATACGAAAAAGATTCATTGGCGCGGCTGCAATTTTGGGCTAGAATGCTTTGACGTTTTCCCCTGCGCGAGACGCCATAGTTCACAGTCCGTTTTATTATTAAATTTTAGTTGTCTCCTTTGAGCTTCCGTGAAGGATAGAAAATATGATTGCTTGCGGCAGATGCCAAACGCAAAACCTGGACGGGTCACAATTCTGCGATGAATGCGGCACGTCTTTAATGCAAAGCGTGGCGACGGCCAACCCGCCTTCAGGTGACTTGAGCGTGCCGACCGGAGCTTTCCGTCTGCCTCCGGTAGAAGCTGATGAAGCGACGATGGTGCGGCCCGACCGACCAGCGCCAGCGATGGAACCATTGCCGCCGCCATTGCCCGTTGCCCCCATGTCCAGGGTGTCGGCTGAATCGCCGGCCTCGCGCAATCAGGTTACTTCCGCCGTGTCGGGCCTGGTAATTCCCGACTTGCCGCCACCACCCGTGCCGCCAGCCCAAGTTGGCAATGCCCTGGCCGCCAAATTGGTGATTGAGCGCGGGCGTTCTGTCGGCAAACAGTTTCCGGTGCATGGCGAAGAGGCTTACATTGGGCGTTGGGATGCTGACGGCGGCATTTTCCCCGATGTGGATTTGGACGCCGACGACCCGGAAGCAAAAATCTCGCGCCGCCACGCCCGCATCGTGCGCCAAAGCGGGCAGTATTACGTCGAAGATTTAGGCTCGACCAACGGCACTTTTATCAACCGCGGACGGCGGCTCTTGCCCGGTGACCGCCACGCGCTCAATGATGGCGACGAGCTTATCATCGGCAAGATGTTTATGCGTTTTTACGTCGTCCGCAATTAACCGCCATGCCATTTTGCCATTCATGCGGGAACCAGACGCTGGCCGACGCCACTTTTTGTGGCAGTTGCGGCACTGATTTGTCGTTTGTTCCAGCCCCGACCGAAGCCAAACCGCCCGAATCTTCCGGCGCGGCGGCCCCGTCTCCGGCGCAAGAACCAATATCGTCTGAGGTTGCGGAAGTAGCGGTGGAATCCGGCGATGTGGCGCCGACTGGCACAACCGCCGGCGTGCGCGATACCGGGGCCGGGGCCAGCCGCAACAAAAAATTGTCCGGCGGCGTGTTACTGAATGCGCGTTATGAAATTGTGCGCAAGGTCGGCGGCGGCGGCATGGGCGCGGTCTATCTCGCCAAAGACCAACACTTGGGCGGTGCGCCACGCGCCGTCAAAGAGATGATTGAGACGCACCTCGACGAATCGCAGCATGAAAAGGCTATCGCTGATTTTCGCCGCGAGTCCCTGCTGCTCACCTCGCTGGAACATCCTTCGATTCCTACGGTTTTCGATTATTTTTACGATAAAGAACTGAGCCGCTTCTATTTGGTGATGAAGTTCATCTCCGGCGGCGACATCGCCACGCGCCAACGCAACGCGCCCGGCAACGTGATAGACGAAAAGACCGTCGCTGAATGGGCCTGGCAAGCGGCAGACGTGCTGGATTACCTGCACAATCAACCTAAACCAATTATTTACCGTGACTTAAAACCGGCCAACCTAATGATTGACGGCAACACGGGCCGCGTCATGCTGATTGATTTCGGCATCGCCCGTTGGGTTGCGAAAAAAGAGCAAAAAGGCGTCACCGCCGTCGGCACGATGGGCTATGCGCCGCCCGAACTCTTTAGCGGCAAAGTCGAACCGCGTTCCGACATTTATAGTTTAGGCGCGACCATCTTTCACTTGCTGACGGGTTCTGACCCGCAAGATAACCCTTTGCTTATCTTTGATTTCGGCAAAAACCCGCGCCCGCGCCAGATAAACCCCAATCTCTCCAATGAGATGGAGTTTATCCTGATGAAAACAGTGGAATACAAGCCGGAAGACCGTTTTAGTTCCGCCGCCGAATTGCGCTATGTGCTGGCGACACACCTGGAAAAAATGCGTATCGGTTCGCTTAGTTACGGCACGCCGTCGCATCCAAGTGGCTTTACGGCCTACGATTCGGGGCAACAAGCAACGGTTTTTTGCGGTTTTTGCGGCGGACGCATCGCCGCCACCGATGTTTTTTGCGCTTACTGCGGCGCGCGCCAGCAGATGGCCCCGCCCGCCGGCTCCGCTCATTTGCGTGTCCAACGCACGACGGCCCGTCTCGTCATTGACGGCACAAAGGAGTTGGACGGCGCATTCTTTCTCGAAAAAGAGAACAATCTGGTTGGGCGGCAAGACCCGAATTCCAACATTTTCCCGGAAGTGGATTTGTCCAATTTTGACCCGGAAACCAAAGTTTCGCGCCGTCATGCCCGCGTCTGGCGCGACGGCGAAGTCTATTTAATCGAAGATTTAGGCTCATCCAACGGCACGCTCATCAATAGCGGAGCGCGTCTCGCCCCGCGCCAGCCGCGCGTGCTGGAAAGCGGTGACCGCTTGCAAATGGGCGAAACGGTTTTGCATTTTCTCATCGGGTGAACGAAACTCTTGTCAACATGATGACAGAAGCAAAAGCTACCGGACTCGCGCCGGTTGAAACCAACCTTGGTGGCTCATTGGCCCGCCAGGAAACGCCCGCGCAACATTTGAGCGCGCCCTTTGTGTTACGCATCGGGGCCTTGTTGATTGACTACTTACTCGTCGCCGGTATGTTGGCTTTGATGACCTTACCGGCGCGGCTGGCGCAGGGGAACACGCGCGGCGGCAGCAGTTTTATAGACACTTCCGGCTGGTGGTTGGCATTAGGTTTGGGCTTATTTAATTTCGTTATTCTTCCGCTCTGGCGCGGCCAGACGCTAGGTAAATGGGCGACGGGATTAGAGATAGCGCGGTTGGACGGCAGTTCTCTGCGTATCGGCAACGCTCTTTTGCGCCACTTTGTCGGCTATCCGCTCACGCTTTTGACGGCGGGTTTAGGGTTTCTGCTGACGCTTTTTAATTCCGACAGTCGCGCCCTCCATGATTTCATCGCCGGCACAATTGTCACTCGCGCCCAAACGCGACGACGCCTCGAAAAAACGCGCCGGAAAAAAAATCGTAAATTGTAACCCGCGTAGCGTCCTTCTTTTTACTATTTACGGTTCACGATTTACGCTAAAGCCTCTATATGCCTTCATTTCTCTACGTCACACACGCTGACAAAACCACCGAGCAGCTTGCCTTAGAGCGGCCCCGCATAACCGTCGGGCGTTCGGCGCGCAACGATTTGTGCATCGAAGACCCTTTTGCCTCGCGGGTTCATGCGGAAATCCGGCGCGAGGGCGACCAATTCGTGCTGCAAGACTTGAACTCTGCCAATGGCACGCTGTTCAATGGCCGGCGGTTGGTTGAACCGGTGCGTTTGACGACTAACGACCTGGTGCAAATCGGCGAGACTTCGTTTGTCTTTGAGGACAACCGCCCGGCCTTGCCGCAAATTGATTTCGGCGCCAGCGCGACGCCGGAAGCTACGATTGCTTTTGATTCGGCCATCACCCGCACGACTTCGGGCCTCTTGGACGCCATCGAAGGCACGCGCACGCAAGTGGGCTTCCAGGTTGACGTTCCTCCGCCGCCGGATAAACATCAGGCGCTGCTTAAATTTATCAGCAAAATCAGCGTCACTCTGCTCTCGCCCGTGTCGCTGGACGAACTGCTCAAACAAATTGCCACGCTCGTTTTCGAGGCTGTGCCGGCTGACCGTTGCCTCATCATGTTGCGCGACGACGCGGATAAAGCGATGAAAGTCCACGTTGCTCGCTTGCGTAACGGCGACAACGCGGGCCGCGATATGCGCGTCAGCCATACGGTTATGGAAGACGTAGTGGGGCAAGGCAAATCGGTCTTGACAGCAGACGCGCAGCAAGACCCGCACCTGGCCAGCCAAACGATGGCTTTGCAAGGAATACGCTCAGTCCTGGCCGTGCCGTTGGGCGTGGGCGCGAAGGTTTTCGGCCTGGTTTACGCCGATTCGCCCTTTGGCGAGGGGCGTTTCACCAAAGAGCATTTGGAAGTTTTGACGATGCTGGCCTCTGTCGCGGCGATTCGCGTAGAGAACGCGCGGCTCATGGAAGAGCGTCTGGAACGCGAACGGATGGAGCGCGAGTTGCAACTGGCGTGCGAAATCCAACAAAAGTTTTTACCCACCGCGCCGCCCCATGTTGAAGGCTACGAACTGCAAGGCATCAGCTTTCCCTGCTACGAAATCGGCGGCGATTATTACGATTTTATCAACGGCGGCCACGACCGTTGGATAGTCGCTTTGGGCGACGTTTCCGGTAAAGGCACGGCGGCGGCGTTGTTGATGTCGTCGCTCCACGCTTCGATTCACGCGCAGACAACGGCGCGGCGCACGCTCGCCGAAACCATCGGCGCGGTCAACAATTACCTCGCCGCCAACACACCCTCAAACCGTTTCGTCACATTATTTTACGCCGCGCTCGCGCCCTCCGGCGGTGAGTTTTCTTACATCAACGCGGGCCACAATTCGCCGCTCGTTATGCGCGCCGACGGGACTTGTGAAACGCTGGATAGCGGCGGTTTGCCGCTCGGCCTTATCGCCGAAACGAGTTATTCCGAAGGCTCTCTGCAACTGCTTCCCGGTGATATTTTCGTGGCCTATTCCGACGGCGTTTCCGAAGCTCTCAACCCTGCGGAAGAAGAGTTTTGCCTGGAACGGTTGCAAGAAGTCGTGGCCGCCCACCGCCACCTCAACGC